>JADFPW010000380.1 GCA_022562105.1 Planctomycetota bacterium | reverse complement strand
CCGGTTTGATCTCCAAAATCGCTTGGGCGTCCATACCGAGAACCTCCTATGGGGTCGTTGTGACCCACAGGAATCCTCGTCACCCACCCACCTTGATCTTGAGCATTTCTAGCGTTGTAGTACTAGGCTCCTGGCCGCGGTGCTCGAGCGACGGGCAGCGGCTGGGGGTGCTTGGTCATCGTTCCGGCTCCATGTCGAAATGTCGGCGGGCCAGGTCGACCAGGGCGTCAACGGCCTGTCGGGCGTCGACGCCGGAAGCATGGATGCGCAACACGGTGCCCTTCGGTGAGCACAGCAACATCATGTGCATGGCACTCTTACCGTCGACGCGGTCTGACGGCTCGTTGGCCTTCTCGACGAGGATTTCAGACTCGAAAGTGGAGGCCAGATCCACGAAGCGCATCACCGGGCGGGCGTGGAGGCCCTGTTGGTTGTGAACCACTGCTTGCCCGACGACGGTTTCTTCGTGTTGGCCCACCGTGTGGTCACCTCGCACTTACGTATGTTGAGCGATGCAATCCCGTCGATGAACCGCCAGATCGGGCTATTCAGCTTGAATCTCGTCGGCTTCGAGAATGAGATCACGAATCGCATCTTGGGTGTCCGCTTGTCTGAGGAACTTCCGAAAGTTGTCGTGCTGAAGATGGCGGAAGATCCGTTCCATGGCGGCTAGATGCGCGTCCGGATCGTCGGCTGGGCTGAGCAGCAGCACCACGGTGAACACCGGAGCGCGGTCCAGGGCGGCAAAGTCCACCCCCTGGCTGCTTCGACCAATCGTAGCCAGCATGGTGGTCACGTTGGCATGCTTGATGTGGGGGACGGCGACCCCCTTCCCGAATCCGGTGCTCCCTTGATTTTCTCGCTGGATGACGGCTCGAACCACCGCTTCGGTGTGCTCGGGGGCCAGCGCTCCACAGCGGGCCAGGGACTCGACCAGTTCGCGCAACACCCCGTTGCGATCCGAACTCTTGAGCTCGGGCACAATCGATTCGGTAACAAAAAAGTCGCTAAGTTTCATACGTTCGATCCTATCCGCGCCGGCTGGAATCGCCTACTCCGTCGGGTGCTTTCGATTGCGCAGGCGTTCCTTATGGCGCCGAAGCTGTCTCTTCAGTTTGTCGATAATCAAGTCAATCAGGGCGAAGGTGTCATCCCCCCGCTCGTGAGCGATGAAATTGTCCCTTCCCGCCACATTGACGATCATATCGACGGTGTACTGATCCCCCTCATGGTCCAGAACCACATCAACGTGCTGAATCCGGTCGTAGAACTTTTCGATCTTGGCGGCCTTGCGCGTGGCGTACTCCTTGACCTCCTCCGATACCTTCACATGCCTGCCGATCACCGATATTTCCACTGCAAGATCCTCCGCTCCGGCCGTCCCGTCGCGGCCGACGTCGGGTCGGCTGCGGGGGGATGGGTTCGCACACGTGACCCGCTAGTCCTTATCCTCCGACTTGGGCTGCGGCAACACCGCACCGGGCTTGATCACCCCGGCGCTGATGGTGTATCGCAGGGCCTCGTCGATGGTCATGTCCAAGTCGATTGTATCTTTGACCGGCACGGTGATACAATAACCGGTTATGGGCGTCGGAGAGCTGGGGATGAAAATGGTCACCAACTCGTCCTCGACGGTCTTCTGGATCTTCTGCATCGGCGACCCGGTCCGCAATCCCAGCGACCAGATCCCGTAACGCGGGTATTGAACGGCCACCACGCCGGAAAAGGTCAACGTGCGGTCGGCCAGCAGGAAGTCCGTCACCTGCTTGATGTTCGGATAGACCGCCCGTACCAACGGGGTTCGACGCAGCAGCCTCTCTACCAGTCGCCAGGTGGCCTTGCCCGCCAGGCTGGCCAGAAAGAAGCCCATGAAATATACGATGACCACCGCCAACAGGAAACCGACCAAATGAAGTTTCCATTTGGCGAAAGCCACCTGCCACAGCGCCTGTCTGCGGGCCCGCTGTGCCCGATCCCAGTCTCGTTGGTCGATGGGGTCCGCGGCGGTAGCCTGGCCCTCGGGGGGGAGCTTATCACGCTCCTCGGCCAGGATATCCAGGGTGATGATCTTGTACTCTTCCGTCAGGCGGCGTCCGCGGTCATCCCATTCGTTGATCGGCGTACCATGGATCAGGGCGTCCTCTTCGGCGTCGCCCAGCAGGAAAGTGGGTTCCCCTGTGGCGGCGTACACCCTGATCAACACGTTGGTCAAGTGGCGAGCGATGTTGCGATCGATGAAATCGTACGCCCACACCAAGGCCGCAATGGTTAAAATCGTGGGCAGGAGAGCGGTCAGACCGCGGAAGAAAAATCTCTTGAAATCCTCCATGGCGTGTGGACGAACTCCGCCGCGAATGGCGTGACAAGGCGGCCAAGACGCCCGAAGAGACGCGGGTGACGAGCAAGCGCCCCATCCTCGATACGCCGGACCCACCACCAGCGTGGCCGCAGCTTAGGCACGCTTTCCCCAGGCGTCAACCCACGCGTAAGACGATTCTCCGCACCTCCGGGCTAGGAATCTTGGAGGGGCACAGGCGAACGGCCGGAGCGGGTTTGGGGAGGTGGGGAATGCGGGGCACGTCCTGTGGGCTTCGGGTGTAGCTCCGCCAGGGCGCCGGGGGCTAGGAGTCGCCGGCGAGGGTGGCCTCAGCCGCGGCGACTTCCTCGACGAGCTGGTCTCGAATCACGTCGACGTCTTCCTGGGTGATGCCCGCAGACTCGATGATTTCGGGGGTCAGCTCGTCACCGGCAGCGGTCAGATAGAAGCCGATCCGTTCACTGCAGCAGATGATGTCGGCAGCCTGAACAAGGCAGCCGAGTTTGCGTAGTTCCTGACTGAGTGTCTCCGGGTGGTGGTGAAAACCAACGGCGGCCCGCAGGTGACGGGGGAACTTCCATTTGGTGGTCAACGCTTCCCCGAACCCTTGGTGATCGGCGCCGATGACGAGGTTCTCCATCTCGAGGAACGTGCCTTCGCCCGCCTTGGTGCGCTGGATCACTTCGCCAAGCTGTTTGGAGAATGCCTGGCGCTCGACAAGTAGTCCCAGATCGTGAATGAGCCCGGCTAGGAAAACCTCGTCTCCACCGGCCACAACACCGCTTGCCTTTGAGATCAGACGTGCGCAGACGCCGACTGCTACGCTGTGTCGCCACAGATCCTTGGCGCTGAAGTCGTCGGATAGCTTTCCACCCTTGAACAGGCGCGCGATCGAGGCGGCGATGGCAATGTTCTTGACTGCTGATAGCCCCAGCAGGATGATCGCCCGGTCAACGCTGGCCACCTGTCCTGGGAGCCCGTAGAACGCCGAGTTGACCACCTTGAGAACCTTGGCCGACAGGGCGGGGTCGTTCTTGATAATCTCGTGCAAGTCTCTGGCCGTGCTGCGCGGATCCTCTACGATCTCGATGATGCGCACCGTGACCTCGGGCAGCGTGGAGAGTTCACCGACCAGCGAGATGCCCTTGGCGATTACTGTTTCACGGGCCTCGGCCGTGTCTACCGTCATGGCGTGCTCCCTCGGACGCAGCGAGTGTCCCGACAAACTCGATATTTCCTAGCGATCATCATCGGTCCCTTCCCTGCGACATAGGCCTTCTTGCGCGCTTCAACAGCGTCCACGCGGTGGTCGCAACCGACCCCCGAACGGCGGTCACACTCACATCAACCGACATCCGGTGGAGCCGTGCAACGCTCCTATTCATCGTCCGACCCATGGGGTTGGGTTTAGCATCCACCCATCAGAACCCTAGAGCCTATCCCAAAACGCCATCGAGGAGGCGATCCGAACCGAGCCGCGCGCGTAAGCAAGCGGTTTTTCGGCATCCGCTCCCTCACGGTCGCGGCTCGGAATGGGTTTTGGGATAGCTTCTAGTAGGTAATGGGTTTTCGACGGAAAGGGTCCGATATCTTCGTGCGGATCAGGACTTCCGCAATCCGGACGCCGGCGTGCCCGTTCCCGTAGCAGCCTGTCCGGCCCGG
>JADFPW010000039.1 GCA_022562105.1 Planctomycetota bacterium | reverse complement strand
TCCCTTGTCCAGCAACGCCATGGCACGAAGCCGACGCCGCTCCAACTCCTTCTGCGTACCTTTGGGTCTCATACATAACAGCATCGGCACCAGAAGGGTAATTTATTTAACAAATCAAAGGTCAATAACTGGTCGGCCTTCGGGCCAGTCTCCCACATGCTATCACCATCCATCCGTGCGATTACATCGAATCTCGATCGCCACGCCCAATGCTAGGGCCGTCGTTGCCGGAGTTCCTCTACGAGACGTCCATGACGGTCCAATTCTTCGTCGCCGAATGCCACCAAGTCAAGATGTGGAACCGCACTTGGGCGGATCGAAAGCAAGTGTCCTACGCATTCGGACTCCCTCCCAGGGCCTGTCCACGTTGCGAGGCAGAGTAGGGCCGCTGCTGGCGACCGACTTATACCGGCCCGACATTGGCAAAGGAGTGTTCCGTCCATCTGCCGAATGGATTCAGCGAATTCGATGATTGATCTCGCATCGTCGGCCGTAGGAGGCATCGGAGCCCGCCCTGATTTCGCGGCCTCCCTCTGCCGAAGTCGAATGCGGGCAGCCTCAATGGGGTCGGTGGCGCTTTGGGCTTCTGAATCATCGAATCGAAGCACCAGAATGCGCGACACCGCGTCGCTTTCAACCGGGAACTCGAACTGCCCATGAATTGCAATGATTGCCTGAACGTCTGCACTTTCCGGTTTCTTCAGGAGCATCGCCGCTTCCGAGTAGCCGAGGACAATCACTGGAGGGTAGGCCATGGTTATTGAATCCGCATGCGGTGCCGGGTCGCTTGTGAGAGGGCGGTCAGGCAGGCCTCGCCTCGCGAGAGGTTCGCGCCAGGCGGGCGCTGCCCAGCCGTGCCACCCTGCATATCATTCGGAACGCTATTCGTCATCTCGTTGACCCGCCAGAAGGGCTACGCGGGCGGGGGCGTCGTCGGTGACCAGGAGGATGCCCACCAGCCGGCCGTCGGAACGGGACAATACGCTGGCGCCGTGCCAGCGGGTATCGATGGATAGGGCCGGGTCGATCAACCAGGCGCCCTCTCCACTCGTTAGACGATTGACCACCAGCGGGAGCGGGGGCGCTGATCGATCGGCGACGGCCAAGCAGTCCTCCGGATCGGTGGCGATACGATTCCGCGAGGTCGGCCACACCAATCGTGATACACGAGCGTCGAGCAACACCAGACCGTTGGCAGACCAAACCGGCTCGGCACCCAATGCAACGGTTGTGCCAGCTACCTCCAGCACGATCGATTCGCGATCGACCTCACCCTCCGGTACGAACAGATCCGCAGGCCCGAGCAATCCGCGATCAGTTTGCAACACCCAACCGTCGCACGACTTCGCCGAGCGCAGCCAGCGACCCTCCCGGTAGCCGATGCTGGCCCGTAGCGGAGTCGGCATCGGTGAGCCTGGCGGCAGGAACGAGCTGCCGATGACCACTAACGGTTCCCATTCCATCCACTCATCCTCTGAGTTCACGGCCAACGCAAATCGATGACCGGTACGAACGACGGGGCCGGCGTTGGGCGGCGTGGCCATAGCCACGCCGCCGCTGACCAGCGACTCGAACGATTCGATCTGAAAAGAGAATCCGCGAATGCCCACCTGAGCAGCCATTCCACCGGCATTCCAGAACCGGGTCTCCGGGCGAATCAATTGAACGTACGCCCGATCAATGTGGGCCCGAGCCTCGACACCGCTACCGTCACTGGTCAGGCCGACGGAGAGAATCGTACCGACGCGAACCTGGCGATAGAGCACCGGCGCCCCGCTGCGTATACTGCCCCGGCGTGACGCTTCCAATACGATGTCCAGCCCACCGGGTTGCATTTCCTCCAGAATCGGTGGATCGTCCAGGCCGACGAAGTGCCGTTGGGGACCGCCATCACCCGGCAATAGAGTTAGATATCGCGGCCCGACGACGGTCTCCAATCCTTCAATCCCGGCGAACCCCACTTGGGGGCGCACAACCCAGAACTGAGTTCCCGTACGTGCCAGCGTGGAGGACTGTGGATGCAAGACTGCGGTGACGAGAATCCCGTTCAGGTCGCCGGCCAGCTCGATGGATCGAACCTGCCCGACGACGATGCCGCGGTACTTCACGTCGGCATCGCGCTTCAAGCCGTGCCCCTGACCCAGTTGGATGGTGATTTCCAGGCCGCGCTTGGACCAGGTGTTGAATCCGATCCATCCAACGAGCAAGGCGGCCGCAACGGGCACCAGCCATAATGCGGTGATCCGACGTTCCGGCCTGAGCATAGCCCGTGGGATCAGGGGCTTCACATTGACATCCGTATTGTCCGTGCTCGGCGAGCCGTTATGCGTCTGCTCTTGATTGTCCGGCGTTTGCTTCATGGGCGGTGTCGAGGTCGTGTGGGTTGGGTCTGTTCAGGCTCGCTCTGATCCCGCGCATCCAAGGGCCAAAGACCATGCGGGTCGAAAGCAGCGGTGGCCAACAGGCTGAGCACCACGACCAAGGTGAAGGTCAGGGCCGCCGGGCCGGCGGTCACTTCCACGAGATCTCCAATCTTCAAGGCGGCGATCAGGACCGCGACCAGCAGCACATCGAGCATACCCCATCGGCCGGTGAACTCCACGATGCGATAGGTCATCGCCCGGTGCTCGCGGCGCATCATCATCCCGCCCGCCGACAGAACCAGCAGCGAGATCAGCTTGCCCAACGGCAGCACGATCGAGCAGAGCAACACGACGATACCGACGAACAGATGGCCGCCGGACAGCAGCGTGCTGACGCCCTCGAGGATGCTGGACTCGTGCAGGTGACCGAATCGCTCGATGCGCAGCATGGGCAGCGTCACCGCCATCGGATAGAGAATCAGCGCCGCTAATGCGATCGCCGCCGTGCGGTTATTGCCCCGAAGAATGGTCGATCGTTTGTGCAAACTCGTGTTGCACCGCACGCAACACGCCCGCATGCGCGGGGGGATGTCGGGCACCGTCTGGGCCAGCCCGCAACACGGACACGCCCGAATGATGGCCTGCGTTCGTTTGGCCGTTTGCCTACTCACCAATGCACGATCCAAGGGCTAGGGTAGTGTTTCGTAAGTACCTAAGTACCGTTGTTTTTTGTTAACCGAGCCGCGACCGTGAGGAAGCGGTTCTTCCGTCCGCTCCATAGGCTCGACCTTCCCATCCGGTTCCGACCAGTCACAATCCCAGGGCGATGATCCCTGAGCGATGCTCATCGACCTGCAAATTGCTGACTTCAAGCCCAAGTCCGTTGGACGAAGCCGACACCTCGAATAGTGCCTCGAATTCGTATGGGACGCTCGGTTGCAGCGTGTCAAAAAGGAAAACGGACTTCTCAACGAGATCGCGTGATTCCGCGACTTCGCCATACGTACGCCCTTGAGCATCGATGACCTCACGAGAGACCATGGTCGCGGCTTCTCGTCGTTTGTTCTCCACCTGAATCTTGACATAGATAAATCGGCCTTCGGTCGTTTTCTTCGTCCGCCGATGAGAGACTGTCTTTCCCAGATCGCGGACTTCCTTAACCGTCCAGGCAATGTCGCCGACCATGAGAACTTCGCCGACCCTGCCAACGGAGGCGTCGGGATCTCCAATGACGGTCCGCCACATTTGGATGGCGGCGATTCGGCGTTGCTCGGCTTCTGCCTTGGCGCGTGCTTGTTGCTCCCGGCGAGCCTTGGTCACCGTCGCCTCGGCTTCGAGCCGCTCCTTTTCAGCCCGAATCTTCGCCAGACGCTTCTGTTCTTTATCGACGAACTCCGCGATTTCCGTCATAACCCGGAAACCACTGTTTCCATAGAAGGCGCGGGGAAGTTGACGATTGCGAAACCACGATTTTGGCTCGTTATCCATCCAAGAGAATCCTCGATAGGCGCGTCGCTTTCCGCTGCCCGGTCCCCTGGGATTGGTCGAATCGGAGTCGCGGTAATAGGTGGGCGAATGCCAGTCCGCACACCATTCCCACACGTTGCCGATCGTATCATACAACCCCCAGGGATTCGGTTCGTTCACGCCAACCGGGGAAGTGAATTCGTAGCCATCCTTGGCTCCTTTGAGATTGGCATAGCGGTGTGCATCGGCCAGTGAGTCGCCCCAATAGAACAACGTGTCCGTCCCGCCGCGACAGGCATATTCCCATTCAGCCTCGGTCGGAAGACGGTAAGTTCGCTTCTCCTTGCGCGAAAGCCAATCGCAGAATGCCGCGGCGTCCTCATAGCTGATGTATACCGCGGGACGAAGATGGCTTTGTTGGAATCCCGGCGCGCGCCACGTGCGGGGATGGCCCGAACGCTCCGCGGTGGTCAGGTATCCGGTCACGGATACGAATCGATCGAACTGTTGTACAGTAACCTCCGTGTCGCCGAGGTAGTATGACCACAAATCGACCTTGTGCGCCGGCCGCGCTTCGGTGGAAACGAGCGGTCCGGGTGGGTGACCAAAGACTCGTTTGAATTCTTCGTCCGTGATCGGTGCACCCATCTGAAAGGAACCCTCTGGGATCAGGACCATTCGCATTCCGATGGAATTGACGAGTTCCGGCGGGAGATCGGAATTCGACAGGCTCGGGTTGGTAGGCAGAAGGATGGATACGATGGCAAACATCGTGAGACATGCGGACGATCCTGATCGGGGAAGGCCCGCGGTCACGGTCTTGCCTCCTCTGGCAGCCGGACTACGACGAAATCCCATACCTCCCGTACAACGTCCAGCGCGGCCTGGACCTCGTCGACGGACGGGTCCGGCGGCCCGGGGTAACGAAAACGGACGGCGTAGGTGGTAAGCGGTTCAACGCTGTCGCGGAGCGGCGCCCAATCCGCATCGAGCTTCGCGCATTGGCCGAGTAAGACCGCCAGATCATGAATATGCTCGAAGGGCTGCTCGTGGAACACCAAGAACGCTTTGATGGACTTTTCGGCGGCCTGTTGGGAATGAAACGCTGCGGCAGCGGTGATCGGCGGCGTCTGGGCAAGCCCGGCTTCGGCCATCCGTCGATCGAGGCTCGCCTTGCGGAGCCACTCGCGTACCTCAGCCAGCTCAGGCGCCATAAACGAGTTTTCCCTTCGTCTTGACCGTTCGCTCGAACGAAACGGGCAGAGCCGACCGCTGCTCGAATTCCGCGCGAGTGTAGACCAGCACGTCTTTCGGGACAAGCAGGCCACGCAGCGCCCGGTAGGCCTCCGCATCTCGGGCGTAAGCACTCAGCGGACTGTCTTCGACGACGACCAGCAGATCAATATCGCTGTGCCGTTCGGGCTTGCCATAGGCGTAGGAGCCGAAAAAGTAGATAGCCACCGGAGACAAGGCGTCGCGAAGGCGGCGCACGATCTCGTTGAGCGCCTCATCGAGTTCACTGTCACTTAGGATCGGCATTTCCTGAACTCCGTATCCGAGGACGCTGCACCGCCCGCCTATCCGTCCCCGACACGCCGCCGCGCGAGTCGCGCCGTCGCGAATGCGATTCTCCGCGGCTAGGTTCCGTCCACATTGAGTGTAACATATTCCGCCTGGGCCTGCTTGGCCTCTGCCTCACCGGCCACGATATCGCTGTGGCATGCGTGCTTGACGCCGCGCTTGGCCAGGAGCGCTCGCTGAGCATCGTTCAGGCCGGGCGAAGGTGCGGCCGTCTGCTCGGGCACATAGTCCGCATCCTTGCCCGACGCCCACTCGACGATCTCCTTGCTGATTCGCATGCTGCACCAGTCGTGGCCGCACATGGCGCAGAAATCGGTGTCCACGTCCAAATCTTCATCGTGCAACGCACGGGCGGTCTCGCCATCGAAGGCCAACTCGAAATGCTTGGGCCAATTCAACGCCGCCCGGGCTTTGCTCAGATCATCGTCCCATTGTCGGGCCCCAGGGATGCCGCGAGCGATGTCGCCGGCGTGGGCGGCGATCTTGTAGGCGATGCAACCCTGTTTGACGTCGTCCGCGTTGGGCAGTCCCACGTGCTCCTTGGGCGTCACATAACACAACATGGCCGCCCCAGCCCGGGCTGCCTCGCAAGCGCCGATCGCGGACGTGATGTGGTCGTACCCGGGGAACACATCAGTCACCAGCGGCCCCAATACATAGAACGGGGCGTCGTGGCAGACGCCCCGCTCGGTCTCCATATTCCAGGCCACTTCGTTGAGCGGAATATGTCCCGGACCCTCGACCATCACCTGCACGCCGGCCTCGCGAGCACGTTGGGTCAGCTCGCCCAGGACGTGCAACTCGGCGATCTGCACCGGATCGGATGCATCCGCCAAACAGCCCGGTCGGCAACCGTCACCCAGCGAATAGGTCACGTCGTATTGCCGCATGATGGCGCTGATCTCGTCGAATAGCTCATACATCGGGTTCTGTTTGTTATGATGGATCATCCACTTGGCCAGCAGCGACCCGCCGCGACTGACCAGGCCGCAGATACGCTTGCGAATCAGCGACAGGTGCTCCTTCAGTATACCAGCATGAATCGTGAAATAGTCCACGCCCTGCTTGGCTTGATGCTCGACGGTGGCGAGAATGTTGTCATAGGTCAGATCCTCGATCCGACGGTCGATGAGCATCGAGTAGATCGGCACGGTGCCGATGGGGATCGTGCTATGATCGATGATCGCCTGTCGGCACTCGTCCAGTTTCCCGCCCGTGGACAGATCCATCAGCGTATCCGCCCCGTAGAGCTGGGCCCAGCGCAGCTTGTCCACCTCCTCCTGCGTGCTGCTGGACACCGGCGACGCCCCGATGTTGGCGTTGATCTTCGTGGAGATCGGTCGGCCGATACCCATCGGGTCCAGGCGCTTGGGCGCGCGTTCACCCCGCAAATACTCGGGATCATCCAACATCACTCGTCGCTGCGGCACCGTCTGGTTGACCCACAGCGCCGAGCCGGGCGTGAACGTCGGATGACCGGTCGGCGATTCAGGGTAGGTAGATTGTCGATTTCCGATTTCCGATTTTTGATTGGTGGCGTCATTTTCACCGCCGGATCCGCTCTTGGGACCATTGTTTCCCCGGCCGTTACCGTTCCTCGCGCCGTCGCCCGGCCCGGCGCCGCCGCTGCCCGCGAGGTGTCCAACGTTAGCCGGAATGACAATTCGTCCGGCAGCGACATGATCGCGAATGAACTCCGCGGAAACGTTCTCCCGTATCGCCACGCGGATCGTCTCCGGGGTGATTATTCCGTTGCGTGCACATTCGAGCTGGGTCATTGCTCATCTCCAGGGTTAATGTCCTCGATAATCTGTACGACTTGTGCTCGCAGGGCGGGCACTTCCTCGGTAGCTGTTGTCCATACGATGGGCCAGTTCACGCTGAAGTAGGCATGCACGGCGATGTTTCGGAACGCTATGATATCGATCCAGGGGATCTCCGCATATTGCTTCCGGAGATCCCCGCTGACGCGTCCCGCGGCCTCGCCGATGACTATCAGCTTTTGCAGCACTGCGCTGCGCAGAAGATCATTGCCTGCGAATACCTGCTCCTTGGCGTCTCCCAGGAACCTCGTTATCGCGTCGGCCGCCTCGACGATATCGGCAAGATACAGCTCGTCACGCTGCAAAAAGCACCTCCGCTTCGGCGAGTACTTCGTCGCGAATGCGTGGGTTGAGACCTTCCTTCGGCACAAGGTCCACCTTGCGATGCAGAAGTTCCGACAGCTCGCGGGCAAGACGGGCCAGCGTCAGAAATCCGACACGCGCCTGCGGCTCGAAGCATACGAGCAGATCCAGATCGCTGTGCGGTTGGGCGTCTCCGCGCGCCGCCGACCCGAAGAGCGACAATTCAGTCAAGTGGTATCGACGGCACACGTCTCCAATCGCAGCCAGTGGCAAATCCCGATCCCTACTATTCATAACAGACGTTCTCCGGTTGCGCCGGGCGTACGAGTTCCGCGGTAATCTCACTCTTGCGTGCATATTCTAGTGGCCTCATCTGGTTTTCTCCCTTAAGTTGCACGGCGAGCCGGAGACCGCAGCGTCAGCTATGTTGGCTCATCGTCGCCGTCGTCGCGCCACTTAGCTCGTTTTGTTGACTCAGCGATATACTTCTCAACCATCCCTACCGATACCCCAATTCGCTCGAAGAGCGTGACAGTGACTTCATAAAATCGATCCGCGCGATGAATCTTCTCGGTCAACTCACGCAGCTCGGCGATCATCTCACGGCGCCCCACAGCAGAAAGAAAATCTTCGGCATGGTCACCAAAGAACCGGTGACAAAGGTAGTTGCGTGCGTCGAGAGCTTCGCCCAGAACGCTCTCAACGTCGGCTCCTAACGGGACTTGTGAGCCAATCTTCCGAAGCAACTGCCCCAGCGTTTTCTTGTCCGCTTGATCAAAGGCCTGCTCGAACTGCTGACGTGAGATCGTCGGTTGCCGTGCAAGCTCCAGGCCAACTAGTAGATTCAGCAAAGCAGCTTCCACAACTTGGGCGGTGTAGGCCGCAAGGCCAAAGAAGGCATACACCTCCTTAGCTTGGTCTCCGTCAGGAGTAGGAACTTCCCATTTCTCGTTTCCCGATACCATGACGTTACTCTATCGGAATCAATCCTCGACAACCGCCTCTGCTTCGATTTCTATCAGCATCGCTGGATCGACCAGCCCCTTCACTTCAACCATGGTGGCGCAGGGCGGGTGGGCGCGGAAGATCTCACCGTGCGCCCGGCCGATGTCTTCCCATTGGCTGATGTCGGTTACGTACATTCGTGTGCGTACAACATGGCGCATTGACGCCCCGAGATCGCTCAGCGCCTTGGCGATGATCTCGAAGCACTTGACGGTCTGCTCGTACGAATCACCGGGGCTGTGCACCGACCCATCGTCGTTGAGCGCCGTGGTTCCGGTGACCAGAACCCGGTCACCCGCTCGAAGCGCCCGACAGTAGCCAACCTTTTCCTCCCACGGCGTACCGGTAAACGTTCGTTGAAAGGCCATTTGCGACTCCCTTGACAGCCCGCGTCGCCTGATGGGCCATCGATCAAATCCATTCGAGCTTCTCGACCGTTCTCTCGTTCCGAAGGTTGCCAGTATTTAGCGTCGTTTTCGGTTCGATCAGCAACACCTGCACCTCTTCGTCCGCTACCGGCAAGTGCTCCACACCACGCGGGATCACCACCAGCTCGCCCTCTCCTACATGCAGATCCCCGTCGCGCAGTCGAATCATCAGGTTTCCGCGAACCACCAGGAACAGTTCGTCTTCATCATCGTGCTTGTGCCAAACAAACTCACCCTTCAGCTTGGCGAACTTGACGTAGGAGTCGTTCAGCTCAGCGACGATCTTCGGGCTCCAGTGTCCCTGGAACCGCCCGAGCTTCTCGGCCATGTTGATGGTCTTGATCATCAGTCGATTACCGGGTGGATTCGTACATTGAACGTAACAAGCGAATCTGGCCCGCGTGGTAGACGTCGTGGGCGGCGATTCCGGCGATCATATGCACACGGCCGGAGGTCAACGACGACGGGCCCGCCGTGGCCAGGTCGACGACCATCTGTCTCAGTTGAGCATGCTGGTTTTCGAGTATCTGCTTGTACTCTTCCCATCGGGTCTCGCTCAGCTTGGCGGATACCGGGAACCAGTTGGTGCCCTTGAGCGGAAATGATCCGCGCTTTCCACGTCGAATCCGGCGGCAAACCGAGTACTTCCAGTACGCGATGTGCAACACCTGCTCCGCAACGTTCTTTCGCTTTCTCTGAGGGCGCCACGCCGCTTCTTGGGCGTCGGCGCCGCGAATCGACGCCCTCACGTGCGGACCGTGCCACGCGTTCTTCTCGAAACACTGCTCCAGCATGCACAACAGGGTGTCGACTACAGGGTTTTTGGTTTTTGCCATTGGCGTGCCACTCCGCCTTCAACGGGTCTAGACCCCACGCGACAGAACCCTTCCATCACTCAGTTCGTCTCGTCATACCAATCCAGGTAATCCACATCCTTCAACGCAACGCCGAACCGGCGGAGCATGTTGATCGCCTGGGCGCGATGGTGCGTGCCATGGCCCGGTAGCTGCATCACCGTCTCTCCAAGTCGGAAGGTCATCTTGTGGCCCGGAGAAGGCTCGATGGTCATCGGACGAAGCAGGTCGCCGGGTCCACAATTGGTCAGGAACGCATCCCTGCGCTCGTTGGATTCGCCGATTCGATCATTCAACTCGGCCATTGTCATCGCTTTCGACAGGTCGATGTTGGGCTGGGGCTTCTCGATCCAGTAGTTGTACCACCACGCTTCGGCATCGTGAATGTGAATCAGCGTTTTGCGCAGCGTGCCCAACCCCATCTCGAACTCGCGGTCCAACTGCTCGTCGCTGAGTTCGACGGCGAGTCCGTGTACGTATCGGGTCGCCCAATCGCTGAAGCGGAAGTACTCTCGAACGGTGTCCAGATCGAACGCGACGGGCGGCTCAGGCTTGTCCGACAGGTTGAATCCGCGCTCCTTCCACATCGCGATCATCTCGGAACTCAGTGGAAGCGTCGGGCGCTCTCCACGCATGAACAGATAGTCGAGCCCCGGCAGCTTCTTAGCGCCCAGGTGACGTAACATGTTGAGCGCCTGGGCACGGTGATGCACGCCATGGTTGGTCACGTGAAGCATCATGTCGCCCAACGGGAAAGTGCTCGTGCCGCCGTCTCGGCGCTGATAGGTGATACGTCGACCTCCATCGGCCTCGGTCAGCCCGGCCATAAAAGCATCGCGCTCGGCGGCGGTCTCGATGAATCGGCGGCGCATCTCGTCGATCGATTCGCCCGCCGGTTCGTCGGCGTATCCGCGGTCGGACCCCGGCTGCCAGCGGCGAAGCCAGCCGAACTCGCAGGCCCATAGGTGGAACAACGTGGCCCGAAGTGATCCGGGCCCCATCTCAAACGGTTGATCGAGCTGATCGTTGGACAGGTCGTTCGTCAGGGCGAGCAGTTTGTCACGCGCCCAGTCGTTGTGCTTGAATAGTTCACCAAGTGTGGCCAATCCCAACATGGATGGATCTCCTAGGCGCCCGCGTGGTCGCATACGCAACACACGACGATCAGCAAGCGCCGCTGGGCCAGCGGGAATCTGACGGGAAAGGCGGCAGGACATCCGTCGCTTCCCTACGCAGCCGACGACAAGCGCTTCCACCAGTTGGAAACCGGTGTCACACTGTTCACCGCATACTGATCAGGTTCGAGGGCTGTGTTCTCAGCCCGCACCACGGCGGGCACACCCAGCGACCGGTCTTCCTTCTAACGACCCGTACAAGGGGTGTCAACGCCGCACTTCGCCGTTGGGCATTGCATGCGGTTGCCGCGCATCGCTTTCGGACGCTCTACAAAACAAACGGATGCAGGCCGAAGTCTCGGTGTGACCGAATTCGAGACGCCGATTGAGGACTTCGATCACCTCTCGGGACTCGCTAGGGACGTAGTGGCGATCTGCTCCGATTCCAGCTGGACCTGGTCCACGATGCGCCAGCCCTGCGGGGTCTGCTCGACGGTGAATCGTTCGGTGTGGGCGTTGGTCTGCCGGTGGGTGTGCCTGCTGGCGACGGCCCTATCGGCGGGATGGCTCAATGCGGTGGTCGCAACCCAGCTATAGTCCACCACAAACGACGTGGCCGTCCGTTTGCGGAATACGATGACGCTGGGCTGGAACGCCTCGACCACAAAGCCGGTGCCCTCTTCGACGCGGTCGAGCAGGGCGTCGTAAAGATCCTCTTGCGTCATTTCGAGCAGGTCGCCGGCCATGCACTCGGCCAGCGTATCATAGATCTCGCCTTCGTTGTCCAGGGTGTAGGCTTCGTACAATAGCTGGTGCAGGTCGACAATGACCTGCTCAGCTTCCTTTCGCGACACGGTAGCGGGACCGAGCACCAACGGAGCAGCCACCGCCGCGGCCACACCGAATCCGGTCAGGCCAGCCACCACCCGATACGCCCGCCGGTCGCGCCATTTGGCGGTGCCCAACCGGAGGAACGCCGCCACCGTTATCCCGGCGAGGAGAACGAATCCCACGCCGACGGCGTATGGACGAACCACTTCGAAGCGCAGCGGGGCGGAGGGGTCCAAACGTCGTCCCAGGGGGTCCGCCATGAACAAACCGTGGATCGCGCCCCAGGCGGCGCACGAAAGCCAATGCGGAATCAAGACACGGTTGCGGAAAGACTCTACCCCTGCATGGAGGACCGATGCCGCCAGTGCGGCCACGACCACCCATTCTGGAGCGTCGAACAATCCTGCCCCCGACAAGACCAGCAGGAGCATGAATCCGGTGAAGTAGGCCCCGAGATCAGCAAACAGCTCCTCACGGCTATTGCACAACGGGGCAGCCAGCACCAGGAACACCCAGATCGGATAACGCGTCAGGGCATACCACGCCCCGTCCCGGGTGCGTTGATCGAGCGAGAGATACGGGCCAGCAGACGGCTCGAACGGATTCGGCGTGTCGCTTGCGCTTTGGGCCATGATGGTCCATGACGGTATCGGCGCTGCACGAGCTGAGTCGACCATGTCCGGGACGGCGGAGAGGATGCAAAGCGTCCCCAGCATCCCGCGGGCACTCCGGATCCAATACTGAGGTGACATGCGAGCAATCTACCTGTGGCCGATGCCCGGCTCAAGCTGCTGCGAAGGCCATCGCGGGCGCGGTTAGTCGCTCTTGACAGCCGGTACGTTGCACCCGAGATTGATCGCCCAGGCCGACAGCGGCTAGGCGTCCGGTGCCGTCGTTGGGATTGCCCGCGAGTTGGGATTCCCGGCGACCGCAGCTCCGGCGCTCGCAGGCGGATGTGGCGGAATTGGCAGACGCGCTGGCTTCAGGTGCCAGTGGGGGCAACCCCGTGAAGGTTCGAGTCCTTTCATCCGCAGTCAGCGAGTCGCACGGTCGCCGAGACGATTGGTGGAACCCTGGCGACCGACTGGAAAGTCGGTCCCAGAGTCAGGCCAGGTTCTTCAACGGGCTGCTACGTGTTCGCCAGCAGGCAAATATCCTGGATGCTTCGCCCGCAGGTGCGCGAGACGGGTATGACGTGCATGGGTTGAGCCGGTGAGGTGAGCGACCAGAGCATGAGCCGGTCGCGCAATTCGTTGGTCCCTACAATCCAATCGGCGGCGAACTCAGCCCGACGGATGGTCTGGCCGCCGGCTTCGTATCGACAGGCAAACGTATCGCCCAGCACGCGGGCGTGAATAGCCGAGGATGTGTCGGTGAAGAACAAACGCTCCACCCCGTCGTGTTCGACCAATTCGAGCGACTCGACCGCTCGATCGTGGCCCGAGTGCAGCACGCGCATCGATCCCGGATCGCCGAGAGTCCATTCCAGAACCTGCCCGGCCGTGTTGCCGGCCAGTACGCGCTTTTGGTTGGTCCACAGAGCGGTGATGACGGCCTGGCTACCTGAATACACGGTGGCTGCCTCGGCGAGCATCCGATCGGCGGGAACCTGTATTACCCGTTCATCGGCGCTGAAAAACAGACCGCCCGGGGTATGCTGAACGTGTCGAATCACCCGGGCATCACCAGTCAAGTCGGTCAGGATCGGGATCGCCTCGGATGTTTGGCTTCGCTCCCACATCAAGACTCCGAGTTCGGAATGGCTGGCGACGACCTGGCTACCGGCCAGGGTGGCGGCGTTGATCCCACCGCGCAATCCGTCGCG
Source organism: Planctomycetota bacterium (assembly GCA_022562105.1). Taxonomy (GTDB): domain Bacteria; phylum Planctomycetota; class Phycisphaerae; order UBA1845; family UBA1845; genus JADFPW01. The sequence continues at coordinate 4,475 of JADFPW010000039.1, read as the reverse complement.
CTTCGCGGTTGGATAAGTGAATGCTGGACCGTTTTCCTCCGGTGCCATTTCGTGAACCCCGCAGGCCGCCCCGATCAACAGGACCGTGCTACCGTCCGAATCGGACACGCACTGAACGGATCGCAGCGCGCCCACCGTGTCAGGAAGCGGCACTCGTCGGACCGGCTCCTGCGGTGAGGCGGGATCGTAGTAGAGCAGCTCGTTGCCGGCCGCGACGACCAGCCATTGGGTGGTGGTGGCGGGTGGCTGGGCGGCAAACAGCGCTTCGTACAGCTCACCGCGTTCGGTTTCGGAAAACGTCTTGAGCAGATCGCCGATCTTGGCCTGCGGTGATTCGTCCGCTACGGTCTTCAACCTGCCCAGCAACTGCTCCAGATGGCCTAGATGCGCTGCTTGGGCGGTTTCCAATGCTTGTTCAAGCTGACGTTGGGCGTCATGCTCGTCCCGGCGCAGGGCGGCGGCTTCGGCCGTCACCCGCATCTGTCGATAGGTGTCGGAATAGAATTGCGTCTCCACCGATCCGTCCAGGGTCAACCCGGCTTCAAAGCAGGGGCCGCTCAGTTCCTGTTGAAGCAAGGCCCGCAGGTCGTCGGTATCCTTCTGATCGATCAACACGTCGACGTGGCGCGTTTCAGCGAAGGACAGCAGGGCCCGGCGCAGGGCTGGTTGAAGATAGCGGGCCAGCGAAGCGATGGTCACTACGCGATGGCTGCCCAGAAGGTGCTTACGCAGTGAGGCCAATTCGCTGCGCTCCGGAATCGTTCTCAAGCGCAGCCGTAAGTTGGCCGTGCACCGGTAGCGATCCGCGCTGATGATGCCCTCTTCGGTCAGGGTGACTTCCACCGACGTGCAACGAGCGACCAGGACTTCGGCTGCTTCCTCTGAGGGGACCGTCGAACCGGCGGCATGTAGTTTCTGCTCGCCGTGCTTGAGGGTCACCAGCGCCGCCCAATCGGGAGGCAGTTGCAACGTACGGGCAAAGAACCCAAACAACTCGTCGGCCGGAAAGGCCGCCGCCACGGTATCGTTTTGACGGAAGAACCGTCGGGGATCGAAGCGATTGCTTACCATGTTTCACCTCCAGGATCGTTTCGCGTGCTCATCCGTCGCCTCTAGCGAAACGCTCGTAGCGCATCAGGTCCGACGTGGCGACGGAGGGCGGCGTCTTTTGGATGACGGATTGCAGGTCGGCCATGGAAATCGGCCGGGGGTCGCCGCCACCAACAATTTCCAGGAACGGGATGCTCGCCGCCTGCTGGGCGATGTTCTTGATGTCGGCGCCGCTGTAGCCCTCCAATCGATCGCAGAGGGCTCCGAAGTCGACGTCGTCGGCCAGCGGGCGATCGCCGATGTAGATTTCCAACAGCTTGAGCCTGGCCGGTGGGTCCGGCAGGCCTACATACACCATGGTGTCCAATCGCCCGGGTCTCATCATGGCCTCGTCGAGCATCCACGGCTTGTTGGTCGCTCCCACGAATAATAGGCGCCGTTCGGCGGACCGATCAAACCCCTCCAACTCCTGCAGGATCTGGGGCACGACCCGCTGCATCACCGTCGAGCCTTCCGACTTGCGCCGCGGAACCAGGGCCTCAACCTCGTCGACGAAGATCACCGACGTGGGCTCAGCCTTGGCGGCCTCGAAGAGCTTGCGGATGTTCTGTTCCGCTTCGCCGACCCACTTGCTGAGCACCTGAGCGGGCGAGATCACGAAGAACGTCGCGTCAATCTCGTGGGCGACGGCCTTGGCCATCATGGTCTTGCCTGTTCCCGGTGGGCCGTATAGCAGGACGCCACCCCCGACCGTGATCCCGTACCGAGCGGCAATCTCGGGATGCTGAAGGGGATAGATCATCTTGAGGCGAATGTCCTCTTTGACATCCTCCAACCCCGCGATGTCATCGAAGCCGATGTCCGGTTTGTCTTTGACGATCCAGTCCGAGGCGCTGCTGCCGCTGTCGTCTTCCTTCTCTCGATCACGCCGTCGACCGGGTCTGACACCGTTCTTTCGCGTTTCGCACTCCTTGGCCAAGCCGATCAGCTCGCAGGCGATTTCCTCATGCTGACGCCGCGCTTCCGGTGTCTTGGCTGCCTCGGCCATTTCGACCATGCATTCCGCTGCCTCGACCAGGTAGGTCTTGGCCGTGACGTAGTCGCCCTTCTTGTAGGCCCCGAGCCCCTTGGTCTTGAGGCGTTCAAATGTGGGAAACGAAACAGTCATGACTACGGTCTACACTCTTGAGGAACACAATCAACTATTCGAGAGTAGATCCACCCGGCACATTCAATCCCCTCTGCAAGATCCTCTAGGCTCGGCTCCCCTGGCGATCCCGGGTATCGATACTTGACCGCATACGCGGTGAGGTCGCGCCCCTTTAGTCGGTAGCGTTCAAGTCCCGCCTCCAGCGGACCACACAGGTCCATGAGATAGTCGATCGAGTGAACAGGATCGCACGATACCTCATGCAACGTAAGCAGAGCTTTCAGCGCCTTCTCGACGGTCTGCTGACAATGAAAGCAAGCCGTTTCACGAATCGGCTCGGCGAGTTTCGCCAACACTTTTGCGGAACGCAGGTCCGCGTCAGCCTTGACCAGCCACTCGCGTACCAGTTCCAGTTTCGGCGTCATAGAGGACTCTTCCATGGTCGATGATGCTACGTTCAAACGAGGTGGGCACCGATGCCCGCCGATCTAGCTCCGCCGAAGTATAAACCTGTAGCTCGATCGGGATCCCCGATCCCTGCACGCACGCGTAGGCAATGGAATCCCTCTTGTGCGGTGGCAAGTCCGAGGCGGGAACGACCACCAATATGTCCACGTCGCTTCCTGCGTGCGGCGTCCCGGAGGCATGAGAACCGTACAAATAAACTCTCGTCGGCCGAAGGCGTGCCACCAGTCGTTTAACGACCGAATCCAAAGCTACTTTATCGATAACCTTCATGAGTGTGCGGTTTCAAAGGTCCGCGTCTTGCCCGGCGGACCGTCCTGCGCGACAATCCAGTCCTCACAGCTTGCCCCGATGTCGACCCGTTCAAGAAGCGAGTGGGCGCTAAGGATCTGTTTGAGCTGTTCGACTGTCATCGCTTACACCTGCAATGGCGACCTTCCCGTCCGCGCTGCCCGACACCAGCGTCCAATGATCTGGCGCTACTCCTGTTTCTCGCCTTCCTGTTTGAGTGAATCGAGCTCGGCGCGGAGCGACGCGAGCTTGCCCAGCTCCTTCTGGTGTACAGCCTCGGCTTCGGCTTCGATCATGCGGTCAATTTCGTCATCGGTGATGACGTCCGAGGCCGAGGTCTCCACGTCCTGGGCGGCGATGTCCTCGACACTGTCGAGGAACATGGCCATCCGCTCTTCCATGGTCTGCGATTGGACCATCGCCTTTTCCCACTCGCCTTGCGTTTTGACCAGGTCGGTCTCGCCGAACAGCTTGCCGATCTCGGCGGCCATCATGCCCATGCTCTGAGCGAAGTCGGCCGACGCCTCGGCCTGGCGTTTTATGATCAGGGCACTCTTGACGCTGAGGAGTTGGCGTTCCAGCATTCGCTTGATGGTTGCGGTCTTCTTCAGCGAGTTGCGGATGAATCGGTATTGGCTCATGTCGCCGATCTGTTTGGCCCGCTGAGCGTTGCCAATGAACTCGTCGGTGAACTTGCCCTGCTCGCGAATGGACTTCTCGATCCGCCGGATGCCCTGGCGGATTTTGATGTCGCGTTCAATGCGCCGCTCCTCGGCTGACTTGAACAGGCCCATTCAGATCTCCTCAGATCGTATTGCTTCGATCGCCCCGCAGCGGTCAACCAATTGGGACAACGCCCGGATCAATACTCACTCTCCGGAATCACCAGCCAGAGAATGCAGTAGATTGCTAATGCGGTCCCCGCCGACAGAGGGATCGCCACCACGTAGGCGACACGGATCAACGTCGGATCGAGCCCAAAGTGATCGGCCAATCCGCTGCAAACGCCCGCGACCTGGCGGTTGCGCATGTTTCTGCGTAGCGGCGCTGCTGGATGTAACATCAAATCACCTTTCCTTTCGCCCAGCGGGCGTTAGCCGCCGGCGACTGTTCCACCTCTCAAAATCCCGACCTCTTCCGTCGGAGGGGGTGGCACCCAACCCAACCCAACTCGGGGCGACGCACTACTCCTCGGCGGCTGCGGTTTGCTGTTCGCGGACCCGCCGGTCGGCCTCGTCAAACGCGGCCTCGGTTCCGCCGGGGATTCCGCCGTCGTCCAGTTTTCCCCAGATATCCATGACCACTTGACCGGCTTCGGAGAGTCCAGCCGCTCCCTCGTCCACGGCCGAACCGGTGGCGAGAATCTCATCGAGTCGCTGCTGGTAGATGTCTGTCTTGATGGCGTCGTTTTCGATCAGCCTTTCCAAACGCAGGATGTCCTGCTCGCCGATCAGGCCTAACTTGCTGCCCACGGCCGACGCCCGGTCCGCGTTCTCGCGCAGCATGCGCAGTCGAGAAA
>JADFPW010000379.1 GCA_022562105.1 Planctomycetota bacterium | reverse complement strand
AAACCGCTGTCCAGGGGATCGATCGCACCGTCGCCGTTGGCAATGCCTACTCGAACCCCCCCCCTCTAGCTGGCTCCTCGCCCTTCTTGTCTGATGGTAGGCCGTTCGCGTGAGCAAGGACAGGTCGCACTCGGCCAGGCCCGCTCACGTCACCATCAGGTTCTTACGCCCATCCTGCCGTGCCCGGTGCGCAAGGACAGCCAGCGCGCTGCCGGGCGCGTCCTTTGAGCCGGCATCCCAGACTCGCCGTTGAATCCTCGCCGACCTGACTGGGCGTGGCAGCATTCCGGCCAGTCAGTCACTAAAGATCGTACGCAACGGATCCCCGCTGCGCCTCAACAGTGATGGCGACACGGTCACGCTGTTGGGACCGAACAACGAGGTGATCGACAGCTTCACTTACACTGATTCTTCGGAGGGGCAGGTGATACAGACAGGGCACTAGAGCCTATCCCAGAACCTTTTGTCGAGTTATGCGTATGATAATACATGATGTTGAAACTCACGGAAGAGCAATTGGATTGGCTTGTGGAACGGATTCCCCAACCTCGCCGGAGCCCGAAGGGTGGACGCCCATCGGCAGATCCGAGGAAAGTAATGGGGGGTATCTTCTGGATCCTGGACAATGGGGCCAAGTGGAAGGACTTGCCCAAGCGTTTCGGATCCAAAAGCACGGTTCATCGATGGTTCCAGCGCTGGGTGAACGACGGGGTATTCGAAGGGATCATGCGAGACGCCGGGCGATGTGTCGAGGAGTGTAACGGCTATCATCTTTACGAATGCTTTATCGACGGCACGTTCGCCAAGGCCCGCGGCGGCGGCGACGGTATCGGCTGCACGAAGGCTGGAAAAGGCGTCAAAATCATGGTTTTGGTGGATGCCCGCGGGTTGCCGGTGGCGGTCGATACCACCTCGGCCAGTCCACACGAGAGCCGACTCGTGCAACACCTGTTCAACTTCATGTTGACCACCGAAACGCCACCGCGCGTGATCGGTGACAAGGCGTACGACAGCGATCGACTTGATGAAGAGTTGGCCCAGAAGGGCATTGAGATGATTGCCCCACACCGCAGCAACCGAAAGCTCGAGAACATTACGCAGGATGGTCGTCCTCTTCGGCGGTATGATCGCCGATGGAAGGTCGAACGCACCATCTCCTGGTTCCAGAACTTTCGCAGACTGTGCATCCGTTGGGAAAAGTCGACGCAGCTGTTCAGTGGATTTCTTCACCTTGGATGCACTCTTCTATTACTGAAAGAGGTTTTGGGATAGCCTCTAGTGACACTTGTGCCCCGGTGGAATCCGCCCTTTCGCAACCTTCGCCGCACAGATCCATTCGTGCCCAACGAATCCCGGTGGCATCGGGCTTTCGACCGATTCCCCGGCCGGCGTTCGCCGATCGGATCGGGATGCAGTGGCATGACCCAACGGGCAAGAAAAAGGCCGCCCGTTGGGCGGCCTGGGTACTCTACTCGAAGCTCACGCCGGTACGACCGGTGCGTAACAGTCTAGTAGCGGTCGCGACGTCCGCCGCCACCGCCACCGCCACCGCCACCGTAGCCGCCACCACCTGAACGCGGCGCCCGAGGCTTGGCTTCGTTGACCGTCAGACTTCGACCGCCGTGATCCTGGCCGTTCAACGCGGCGATGGCCGCTTCGGCCTCGGCGTCCGAGTTCATCTCCACAAATCCGAACCCCTTGCTCCGACCGGTCATCCGATCGCTGATGACCTCCGCGCTCAGCACCGTTCCGTGGGGCGTTAGCAACGCCTCGAGGTCCGAACTGCTCACATCATAGCTGAGGTTCCCAACATACAACCTGTTGCCCATCTCATACTCCTGTCGATGGCATGCCCAACCCACTGTTTTACTTTCAGGGTCGCGATTGAAAGCGGCCGACAGTTCAGCCTCAAAGGCAGGAAGGCGATCTTGGCAATGCAATCCGGACTTGGGCAACCCAGGTCGGGTAACGAGCCGCGTTCGACGAACCAACCGCTTCCACTGTACCCTCCCGCCGGCCCACGTCAACCCCAAGAACAGACCAAACGCCCAATCGCCGACACAGCCTGCCCTGCTCTAGGAACCACCGAGGTGGCCGACCGGCGAAACCCCGCCGCAGGCCGCACGAGGGCCTCTGCGATGACGCCAGTGGCCCGCCCACCTCCTCAACGCGTCCCACATCCAAGACACACCAGGCTGTGGCGGTGCGATAGGGGGGATCCGTCACCCCATCGATGATTGTGCCACCCGGTCAGTACCGGCGCGGGTCCCAGTGATGGGGTTCGGGTTGACCAACTCCATGCGCAACATGCGGTGGCGCTGTCGGCTGCGAAACCGGTGGACCTCTTTTCGCTGCACACTAAACCCCGCTCGTTCGTAGCACCGAATCGCCGGCTGATTGTCGGGAAACACGACCAACACGATGGCCGACGCCGCCATCTGATCGAACGCCTGGTCCACCAGACAACGAACAAACCGATGACCCCAACCTTGCCCGCGTACGTCCGATCGCAGGAGCAGATGGCCCATCCACAGCGCCTCCGGGTTGCTCTCCATCGGGTTGAGTTCCGCGTAGCCGCACGGTTCCTGCTGGCCGACGGCCCACAGAAGCCAGGGGCAGCCGCCGGTCGAGGTCCACCCGACCACCTTGGCGGCCGTCAGCGGCGGCGGCGTTCCCGGGGCCAAGCGGAATAGCGCCTCGGCACCCTGCACCCATCCAGCTACCAAGGGGGCATAGAGCTTGTCAAATGCGCCCAGCGAAAGCGGGCTGGGCTTCATCGTGGGATCAAGAACTGGCAGACCATCGGCGCTCATACCATGCTTCATCGGGACTTCATCGGGCAGCCTGATCCATGGATCGTCGGGGGAAGCATACCCTACCCGGTCGCATCACGCAGATCCGGGGCGAATCACTCACAGGCACGAAGCGGCGTTGGTGTGCAGATTACCTGGATTGCGACAGCTCTTCAGCACTGCAGATGGGATTCGAATAGGCTTGTGGCACCCAGACATTGACAGCCGGCGCCTCGGAGAGGCGCCGGCTGTTCAGGTGCGATTGCGGAACGCTGGGCGTCGGCAGCACCGTCCATCGATATCTCGGAAAGACGCAATCCACGCCAGGATCAGCCTTCCTCCGTTCTCCCTAGTTGTTATGCCGACCGCTGTGGTAGTGGCCATCTATCTGGTTATTCCCGATGGTTTCGTCCACTACCGTCCAGTCCCCCACGACCTGATTTCTCGTATGACGAGGTCCAGGCGGGTTGGGTTTGGATGCGTGCTGGTGGCGCGTGTCCATGTACGAATACTTCGCATGCCCGTCCAGGTAGGCCGCCACGTGCCTGGAGAATCGGCCGTGGAAGCCCATCGTCTGGATACCGGAGCCGTATGCAGAACCGGGCGGACCATAGGCATTCAAGTTCACATTTACCCCAAACTCTGCGGGATCTTCCAGCATGGAGACGAATCGGGCACCTTGCCTGTTCATCTGCCCCAGCCAAAGGTTGACGCCGAGAACTGTGGCGCGATAGCTCCAGAGGTCCAGCCCATCCGGCACCTCCATTCCAGGTACGTCGTCATCGGTTTGGGGCCACCAAGCCCAGTTCATCTGGTAGCTGGTGCCCATGTCGTTGTAGGCGCTGACCGACGTGTCCCCGTAGTTATCTTCACTCCAATTCCACTGAGCGGAAACTCGGTCGGACGGGCATTTGTATGCAGGCGCCTCCTCTGTCGGCCAGGTTCGGGGATTGGGCCAGTCCTCCGGAGCAATATCCTCCTCGTCGGCGATATAGCCGCCCTTGAGGGCATACACGGTCAGCGGGCGTTCGCTGGTTTGTACATTGGTGTAGGCCCCACCGTGACTTTCCCAATAATCTCGATTGCTCCCCGACCATCCGCCATAGCAGCCCGTTGAAAAAGTCCTTGACACGCATGGTATACTGAGGGCCGATGGATTGGAACATTTGGCCTGTCACGGATGAGGATGGATCATGGCCTTGGGCAAACGGAAAGAAGAGCAACAGG
>JADFPW010000378.1 GCA_022562105.1 Planctomycetota bacterium | reverse complement strand
AGGGGGCGCTTGGAGGCCGTCGAGGTGCAGGAAGCCGCCGCCGAGGAACGCGACCGAGCCTTGCAGGAGCAGGGCTCCGAACTGGCTGGGCGCCTGAGATCCCTCGTGACGGCTGCAAGCCTGGTCAAGTCGGCCGTGGCGTCCCTGAGATAATCGTATGCGCCAGCAGGGGCGGTGGCGCCGGTGGTCCCGTCATCGGCCGGGCATGGGCGATTTTACGCATACGCTCGATCATGATTTTCTGCTCGTTTCGGGTTTGGCCATCGCAAAGGCGGCAGGCATCGGTCCGGACCTGACCTACACGGGGAACGGTGGGACGAGCCTGATCTGGGACGAGAACGGCGTCCTCGTTTCCACGACGAACAACCAGCCCCGCTTCGACCACGACCCGGTGACCGGCGCGGCGTTGGGACTGCTGACGTCGGTATTGATCCTCCACCAACTCATGGGTAGTTCACCGATCGCCCAGAGCTACCGTGTTTATGCTGCCCGGCAGGGACTCCATGAGCCTGACTCCCGCATGGAGGTGGTCCAGTACGTTCGGTCACGGTTTCCAGCCGATCGATTTGTGGTGATCGCTACCGAACGCATGGCGGCCCATTTCATCGATTACCGAATAGTCATGCACGCCGCTGGGATTGCGTTGGAGGAGCCAACCGCCACCGGGCGCCTGATGATTCTGGATCGCAGCGATGGCTGGGATCCAATGATCAAAGCGGGTCAAGCCGAGCGGTATGTAGCCAGGGCGCTGGCCGAGGGCTACACCGTCGTGCACCAGCGCGGCCCGGTTATCGTTTTGGTCAAGGACTCACCGTAGCATCGCGCCTGTGTGAAGAGGCACTGGGAGGGACATGCCCGTCTCGATGGTGGCCCAATCGAGATGTTGTATCGCCAGGAACACCGAGCTTGCAGCCACGTTGTCGGCTGGCGACACCAATTTGCCCGGTTCGGCTGAGGTCGAGCAGGTTGTCGCACGGGACAGCAGCAGTAACACGGAGTTCGAGACATTCACAATCGTTCTCCCGTTATGCGGTTTCTACTGGTCCCCACCTTCACGATTTGACGGCGAGGTGAAGGCTCGCCTCACGCGAGCGACAAAGGCCTCCGGCGGCTCGAAGTTCTGCAGTCGATCGACGATGCGGCCCGACGGGTCAACGAAGAACAGGTCGGGAATCGCGGCCACCCCGTAGGCCTCGCCTAGCGCCGGATACTGATCGATGTCTACGTGGATCACTTCCACTGCGCTAAGAACCTTGGCCACGTCGGGATGATGCAGCGTTTCGCGTTTCAGTTGCAGACATGGCCCGCACCATGGGGCCCAGAAATCAATGACCATCGGTCGTTGGGCAGCCCTGGCTTTCTCGATCGAGTCGACAAAGAACTTCGGCGCCTCCGTCGGAACCAGCAATCGAGAAAGCCGTTTCGACGTCGCCTTCGTCGACTGCTCGGGCGAGGGCGTTTTCGCATCGTAGCCGAGTTCGGAGATTGCAGCCCGATAGACGTCCGGCCTGGCCGTCGCCGGATCGTAGTGGACGGTGACCAGGTCGCTCGCGTAGTCCCAGGTGACTTGCTTCGTGCCGTTGATCCCTTCCAGGGATGCTGTGACCGCATTGGGTCACCCCATTCACGTAGCCCCCGACTTGGTTTTCAGCATGCCATCCACTTGAAACGTGATTGTGGCGGGCTCGCCGGCGTTGAAAGTATCGCTACGTGGCCGGTTTTGGCAGCCGGCCCCGATTACGACGGGCAACAATAGACCAATTGCAGACGCTTTCGCCATGGGCGACTCCTCCGTTCGTTCGCTAGCTTACTCCTTGAACACAGGTTGAAGGCCAAGGCCGCAAAAGGCAAGAAAGTGAATCTCAACTCGGTCAAACCGCCCATCTCGAAAACGGCTCGGATCGGCGCCTCGGGGTCATGGCGTGACCCTGGTACCGCGTCCCGATGACCAAGTGGGTCGGCGGGCCTCATGGTCCGGCCCTGCCCAGCGCTGCCCTAGGCGCCCGGCGGCGGATAGCTGACCGGCACCCGGTTCGGCCAGGGGACCAGGGGCGAGGCAGGGGCGAGGACCGTGAACGCGCGTTGCGTTGACACGAGGCGTATCGCGGAATAGAATGATCGAGTGGTTTAGTTACCATAGAGTGCCCTATGACACGCGTTTCACAACTTACCGTGTGCGGTGCTGTCTCTTCGATTCTGGCTGTGACGCTTGCTTTGCCGACGGTTGCCTTCGCGCGCCCTCGTAGCGGACACGGAACCAGTCACGGAATCAGTCACAGCGTCGGTCACGGGATCAGTCGCGCGAGTGGCCACCGCACCACACATAGCATCGGTAGCAGAACGACTCACGGAATCAGCCACAGCTCGACTCGAGGCAGCACCCACAGCTTCGGTCACGGAGTCACCCATGGTATCAGTCACGGGATTACCCGCGGCATCAGCCACGCGATAGGCCACCGTACCTCGCACGGGATCAGCCACAGCACGACTCGAGGGTTCAGCCATAACCTCGGTCACGTGACCGGACACAGCCTCGGCCACAAGATCGGGCGTAGCAGCGACCACGGGCTAGTATACGGGCACTCCTACCACCATGACCGTCATATTGGTCACTACAGCTCCGGCCTCTACGTAAGCTTCAGATCCTACGACCCGTACTACGGGAGGTATAGTTCCTACGCCTATCCGTCCTACGCCTCCACTCTCGTGTACGTTCCGACGGTCACCTTAGCCGACAGAGGTGCTGCCGAGACGTATGAGCGTCCGCCCACTCGAGGCGTCGTCGAAGCTTCGGGAGCCTCCATGCAATCTGACGACGCCGAGCGATCAATTCCAGACGGTGTTGTGGTCGCACATCCGTTGATGGAGGCCACGGAAGCACCCGAGGTGTTGCCCCCGGTAAGCGAGGAAGAACGGTCCGACGGTGCCGTGGACAGCGCGGATAAGTCGGTCCCCAGCATGCACCCATCGGGATCGGGCGGAACACGGGTGTCACGGTGATCACCGGGCATGCTCGGCGACGGAAGCTCGCGCCTTGGACGCGCCGCGTCTTGCTGGCAGTCGGACTCACCGTAAACGGATGCAGCCATGGGCAAGCCCAGGAGGCCTTTGATCCGGCACCCCCGACTCGCCTACCTCAGGCTGTCCTGCTGAGTGATCTTGCGGATGGGCCGGACGCCGATGATTCCGGTCTAGATCGCGATCATGCCGGTACGGATCAGTTCCTTGCCGGTGCAAGCACCATCGAGGTCATCAGCGGTCCGCTCACCCTACGGGCGGGGTTGAGTCATTCGCTCTACAGCAAGTCGTTTCCCAAGCGCCTGGTCCTCAAGGTCGACCTGGCCGGCGCCGCCAACCAACCCCGCACGCGACGCCCCCTGAATCTGGCCCTGCTATTCGATCGATCCGGTTCGATGGCTCAGGACCAGAAGTTCAGCTACGCCATGCAGGCGGCAGAGCTGGTGATCGACAACCTGGCCGACGGCGATGTGATCTCCCTGATCGCCTTCAACCAGACAGCGGTGGTACTTTCACCGGCCGGACCGGCCGTCAACAAGGACTTCCTCCACCATCGCCTCACTGAGATCACCCCCGACGGCTACACCAACCTGAGCGCCGGTCTGCTGGAATCCTTCGCCCAGATTGACAGCCACCGTGCTGCTGAGCAGTCCAAACAGGTCATCGTGCTGACCGACGGCCTGGCCAACCGCGGGATTACGGATCGGGGAAAGCTGAGAAAACTCGTATCCGCCGCCCACGCTCGCGGGATCGGGGTGTCGACGCTCGGCTGCGGGACCGAGTTTGACGAGAAGCTCCTGACGGATCTCGCTACGGCCGGCGGTGGGCGCTATACCTACATCCGTTCACCCGAGCAGATTCCACAGGCGATCGCGGCCGAGCTCGACGGTCTACTCGATGTGGTTGCCCAGAACGTTGTGCTCGAGATTCGAGCCGTTTCCGGAGGCACGATCACGGGCGTGTACGGCCGTCTGATCGACCGCCCGATCGCATCGCACTCGGT
>JADFPW010000038.1 GCA_022562105.1 Planctomycetota bacterium | reverse complement strand
GACGGCACGGTGGATCCGCTCGATTCCGGATACGTGCTGGCTCGCTTCGGCTGTCCCGTGGGGACGGGCGATCCGAGTTGCGATGCGGCTGACCAGAACGGTGACGGGGCGGTCGATCCGCTGGACAGCGGTTTTGTGCTGGCCCGATTCGGCGCCTGCGAGTAGTCGTTCGCTGGGGTAGCCAGTGATGAATTGAACAATGCGGCGCGCCGGCGGCCTGAGCCGTCGGCGCGCCGATTGGGTAGTAGACCGGGAGGCTTCCAATGGCCGGTCGCCGTTGAGGTTGGTCAACCCGGTGCTTATGAACTCGAGGGAGGTATCGCATTGTTTACCTATGCTAGTAGGCTTGGCGGGGGTGTTTCTTGTGCTGTGTTGGTGTGTCTCGTCGCAATGTTGCTCGGCCGGCCGGCCACCGCTCAAGAATGGGTGACGTTTGAGAATGAGACCGGCACGCGTTTGGTCGCCGACCCCGTCGTCGGCAGCAGCGACACGGAAGAGAAAGACTACGCCTGGGCGGACATCGATCAGGACGGGGACATCGATCTGGTCGTGGTCCGCAAGCAGGAGTGGACCACCAGAGGCCGTCGCAGAAACGTGCTGTTTATGAACGAGGGCGGCGTGTTGGTGGATCGAACGGCCGATTTCGCCAGCGCGTCAACGGTGACGCTGGAAGAGACCGGCCTGACCAGCCAGGGCATGCTGGACGAGACCAACGACCGCGATGTAATCTTCGTCGATGTCACCGGCGACGGTTGGCTCGATATGGTCACTTCTACCACACTCAGTGCCAACGGCAATAACAAGTCGATTTCGCATCCCCGGATCTACATCAACCTGGGCAACGACGGCGTCGGCAACTGGCAGGGTTTCATCTTTGACGACAAGAATCGCGTTCCCACGATGCACGTTGAACCCCGCTTCTGCTCCGTTGCGGCTGGCGACATTGACGGGGATGGTGACCAGGATCTCTACTTCGGAGACTATCAGCAAGGCCCACTCCCCGACCGACCGAGTGATCTCAACGATCGACTCTGGATCAACGACGGCAGCGGGTACTTCACGGATGAATCCGAGTTGCGGATGACGGACGAGATGTTGAACTCGGCGTTCGGCATGGCCGCTGCGATCGCGGACATGAACGGCGACGGCGCTCTGGACGTGATCAAGGATACCGCCTTGGTCTTTCCTCAGCGGGTGTCGATCTCGTACAACGATCCGGATAACGAAGGCTTTTTCAACGTCTTCCACGTTCCTCACGAGCAGGCCCCTTATCACATGAGCGTCGGCGACCTCAACAACGACGGTCGGTTGGACATGGTGATCACCGACGACGGAGCCGATCGCTACGATCTAAACGACGGCAATGGGAACGACGAAATTGCGGACTTCACCTACCGTGTGTTCTCCTTCAGCGGCGGCGGAAGCGACGACGGCTTCGGGGGCAACAACCTGATCGTCGATCTCGACAACGACGGCTGGAACGACGTGATCATCACCGACGTGGACGTGGACATTTCCGGCTGCAACCGGCGAACCCACATCTACCGCAACCTCGCCAATCCGCCCAACGTGACTCTCCAGGAGCAGCAGAGCGGTGGTGCTGTGGTCGGCATTCCGACCAGCATGCTCAGCGGGACGCACGACATTGCTGTCTTCGACATCAACGGCGACGGCTGGAAGGACATGGTCATCGGCCGATGCAGTTCGACACAGGTCTGGATCAATCAACCTCCGTTCGGGGTCAACTTCACTTATCCGCAAGGTTTGCCCGAGCTCGCCGCGCCGGAGGAGGATGTCGAGCTGCAAGTCGCGCTGGAGATCGTGGGGGACGCCATTGTGCAGTCGGTGACACTAAGCGCATCGGTCGATGACGGCCCCTTTGTGACCACCAAGATGCAGGATCTGGGCGGCGACGTTCATGCCGGGATCCTCCAAGGCCAACCCTGTGGGCTGCGCACCGAGTTCTACATCACTGTCGAACTGATCGACGGGGGAGGCACGTTTACCGATCCCCCAAGCGCGCCCGGCGCAGGAGTCTACGAGGTGGCCTGGGCCCTGGGCACGCAGATCACGTTGCTGGACGAAATCGAGGACGACGTCTCCGGGTGGGAGATTGCCAGTAGTGGCTCACTCACCGGTGGCGAGTGGGAGCAGGCGGACCCGAACTTGACCTTTGACAGCTGCGGCGTGATCAGCCCGGCCGACGACGACACCCCTGGCGACGGCGTCATGGCCTTCGTCACCGGCGCGGGCTCCCCAGGTGACGATCCGGAAGACCAGGACGTCGATGGTGGACCTACCTCCTTGACCTCACCGCTGATCGACGTGGCCGGCCTGGAGGCTACGATCTCCTATTCTCAGTGGTTCGTTAGCTGTCTGGGCTCACTCGATACCATGACCGTCGAGGTCAGCAACAACGGTGGCGATAGCTGGACGCTGGTCAACGAGGTCGAGGAGACCGGCCATGAGTGGGTGACCGCCTCCTTCATCGTGAGCGACTTCGTCGAGCCGACCGATAGCGTCCGAGTCCGGTTCTTCACTTCCGATCCGGAGAATGATTCGCTCACCGAAGCCGGCATCGACAACTTCCAGGTGGAAATCCTCGTTTGCGGCGAGGAACAGCCCTGTGAAGGGGATGCCAACGGCGACGGCACGGTGGATCCGCTCGATTCCGGATACGTGCTGGCCCGCTTCGGCTGTCCCGTGGGGACGGGCGATCCGAGCTGCGATGCAGCCGACCAGAACGGTGACGGAGCCGTTGATCCGCTGGACAGCGGTTTTGTGCTGGCCCGGTTCGGCGATTGCGAGTAGCTGCCGGCTGGCGATTGCTACTGAGTTGAGCGTTTCGGCCCGCCGATGGTGCTATCCGTCGGCGGGCCTTTCCTGTGCGTCCCGCCGTTACTCGCACTTGTGTAGAACGTCGGCCGCCTGCCTGCCGCAGGCAGATCGGTCACACGTGGTCCGGGGGCTTAATGGCCGAAACCTCACCGCTGGCCAAGCCGGCTTGATAGTCCACCCAACTCATCGCCGGTTTGTCGCCCGTCTGATCGACCATGGTGATGCAATCATCGACCGGACAGACCAGCGAACACATGTTGCATCCTACGCAGGTGTCCTGATTGATCTCGAATACGCCGACGTACCCAGCGCCGGCGCCGGGCAGGACCATGCAGTTGCCGCTCTTGACCGGCACGCGATCGCCGGGCAATCGACCTCCGTTCCCACCGGCGTTGAACACACCGGGTGCCACTGGTGGCTTGCCCACCAGGGCTTGAGCAGGTTGGGGTGCCACTGGTGGCTTGCCCACCAGTGCTTCGGCCTCACGTCCATGATCGGCATGCTGTGCCAGCCACTCCGCTTCCGGCATCTTCGTCCAGTTGATCGACTGGTGGCAGCCGTCTTCGCAGGCGATGTAGCAGAGGCCGCAGTTGATGCACCGGTCCTGGTCGATCTCGGCCACAACCTTATAGTTCAGGTCGAGTTTGCTCCAATCGACGATGCGTTCGACGCTCTTGCCCTGGAAATCGGAGATGCGATCAAAGCCCTTCTCGATCATCCAGCCTTCCAAGCCGTCGCGGAGCTGCTCAACCAGGCGGAAGCCGTAGTGCATCACCGCGGTACACACCTGCACGCTCCCCGCACCGAGCAGAAGAAACTCGATGGCGTCCTGCCAGGCCTGAATCCCTCCGATGCCGCTGATGGGCAGGTCGATTTCCGGGTCCGACGCGATCTGGCTGACCATGTTCAGGGCGATGGGCTTGACCGCGGGTCCGCAATAGCCGCCGTGCGAACCGGATCCGCGCACCTGAGGTTGCGGGGCAAACGTATCCAGATCGATGCCCACGATCGAGTTGATGGTGTTGATCAGCGAGATGGCGTCGGCTCCACCCTTGGCGGCTGCTCGGCCGATGGCTCGAACGTCTGTGATGTTGGGGGTCAGCTTGACCATCACCGGAACGGTGGCCACCTCCTTGCACCATTCGACGATCATCTGGGTGTAGTCCGGCACTTGGCCGACCGCTGCCCCCATGCCCCGTTCGCTCATGCCGTGCGGGCAGCCGAAGTTCAGCTCGACCCCGTCCGCCCCGGTGTCCTGCGTCTGCTTGACGATGTCGTGCCACGTCTCGCGTTTGCTTTCGACCATCAGCGACACGAACAGGGCATGATCGGGAAACTCGCGTTTGATGGTGGCGATTTCGCGTAGATTGACGTCCAGCGTTCGGTCGGTGATCAGCTCGATGTTGTTGAGGCCCATGACCTTGCGGCCGTCGTAGTCGATCGCCCCATAGCGCGACGCCGTGTTGACGATGGGCTCATGGGCGATGGTCTTCCAC
Source organism: Planctomycetota bacterium (assembly GCA_022562105.1). Taxonomy (GTDB): domain Bacteria; phylum Planctomycetota; class Phycisphaerae; order UBA1845; family UBA1845; genus JADFPW01. The sequence goes on along the minus strand of JADFPW010000038.1, from coordinate 13,896 downwards.
ACCGCCCCACCCCAACCAGCCTCAAACGCCCGCCGCACCTGGTACTCGCTGTTGGTGGGCGGCGCCGAGGCCAACCAGAACGGGTTCGGCGCCTTGACGCCGCAAAACTCGATCGAAAGGTCAGGAGTCATGTCATCATCTCCCGGAATCTCTCCTACTGAGTCGTCGATCCGCTGCGTAGTTTTCGCAGGCGACGGCAGGCTTCTTCCAGCTCGGGCATCTTTTTGGCGTAGCAGAAGCGCAGTTGCGTCTCACCGTCGGCGGGGTTCGGATAAAACGCCGAACCCGGTACGGTGGCGACGCCGGTGGTCTCCAGAATGGACTCGGCCGCGTGCGTCGCGTCACGATAACGCCCCGGTCCGAAATCGGCGAGCATGTAGTAGCTGCCATCGGGAACGTAGGGACGGAAACCGATCTCGCGCAGCGTCTCGGCCATCAGGTCGCGTTTTACACGGTAATCCTCGCACATTTCGCGGTAATACGAATCCGGCAGGGCCAGCCCAGCGGTGATTCCGTGTTGCAACGGGGCCGGGGCGCAGATGTACAGCAGATCGTTGATGCAGGCGACCTTGTCGATCAGTTCTTCCGGCCCGACCGTGTAGCCGACACGCCAACCGGTGACCGCATAGGTCTTCGAGCCTCCGCTGATGGTGATCGTGCGCGGGGCGGCCTCTGGAAACCTCCCCACGCTGATGTGCGGTTTGCCGTGGGTGATGTACTCGTAGATCTCGTCGGTGACGATCCAGGCATCGTGTTTGGTGGCCAGCTCGGCGATTCGCTTCAGTTCGGTTTCGGTGAATACCTTGCCGCTGGGATTGGCCGGTGTGTTGACCAGGATCATCCGCGTGCGATCGGTGAACGCAGCAGCCAGCTCGTCGTCGGCATACTGCCAGTCAGGAGGATGGGTGTTGACGAAACGCACCTCGGCACCGATCAGACGAATCATCCCGACGTGGTAACTATAGAACGGCGCGAACACGACCACCTCATCGCCGGGGTTCAGCGTCGCCAGACACACGCACGCGAACGAGCCGGCCGTGCCCACGTTGACCGCGATCTCGCGCTCCGGATCAGCCACGATGCCGTTAAACGCTTTCATCTTGCGGGCGATGGCTTCACGAAGCTCGATGATCCCTTTTAGGTTGGTGTAGACGGCGTGGTCCGCGTCGATCGCGTCTCTGGCGGCTTGTTTGACCACGTCCGGGGCCGGCTGATCGCAGACCCCCTGGGAAAGGTTGATCCCGTTCATGGCTGCGCAAATAGCCGAGAAACGTCGTATGTCCGATTGACGCAATCCCTGGGCGCGATCAGCGATTCTGTGAGCCATTCACTACCTCCTCGATGGTTCCGGCCCGCCGGGGTGCGGCGTTCTTGCTTCCCATGATAGGGCTATGCGTGGATCAGGCAACGTGTGGACGGGCGCCGGGTGCCACTGGCGGCTTGTCCACCAGTGCAGTGGCAGAATCAGGCTCGGTGCCCACAATGCTACAAGCCCGATGAGGGAGCACAATAGATCCTGACACAGGAATGCATGACGGTGCGTCACAGGCCGAAACACTGGTGGGCAAGCCACCAGTGGCACCGGGTGCCGATTCAATTGGTCGGCAGAACCTCGATCAGACGATCGATTTCCTTGATGGTGTTGTAGATGTGCGGGCTGATGCGCAAGCGTCCGTTGCGCACGGCGATGACGATGCGATGCTCGGCCTGCAGATGCCGCTGGATTTCGTCGTGGTCGTGCGAGTCGGAAATCAGGGCGACGATCCCGCTTCCTTCGCCAGCCTGTCGCGAGCTGACCACGCGGTATCCCTTGTCGCGCACTCCGGTGACCAGCCGGTCGGTCAAAGACATGACCCGAGCGGCGATGTGCTCGATGCCGATCTCCAGGAACATATCGATGGCCCCGCCCAGGGCGTAGATGCCCATCAGGTTGTAACTGCCACTGTCGAAGCGGCGAATGTCGTCGAAGAACTCGAACTGGGCCCGGCCGTAGTCGTGGGCGCACTTCATCGACATCCAGCCGATGCTGGTAGGACGCAGGTGTCCCTGCAGTTCCTTGCGCACGTAGAAGAGACCGCAACCCTCCGGAGCGCACAGCCACTTGTGCCCGTCGGCCGCCAGGAAATCAATTTTCATCGCGCTGACGTCCACCGGCAGGACGCCGAGCGATTGGATGGCGTCGACGCACAGAAAGACGCCTTTGCTTTGGCAGAACTCACCGAGGCTGGCCAGGTCGGTGCGGAAGCCGCTGGCGAACTGGACGGAGGAGACCGCCACCAGGCGCGTACGACTGTCGATGAGTCCGATGAGCTGATCGAGCGGGATCCGCCCGTCCTCCTCGATGGCCATCCGTACCTCGACCCCGCGCGATCGCAGGGCCTGCCAGGGGTACACGTTGGCGGGGAACTCCGCCTTGGAGATGACCACGTTGTCCCCGCTCTTCCAGCTCAGACCGTTGGCCACCATGGACAGCCCTTCGCTGGTGTTCTTGATGAAGGTGACTTCGTCGGGGTTGGCGTTGATCAGCTTGGCGGCGGACTGCCGCACATGATCGGCGTGCCGGTGGAACCCGCCCTTGATGTACGCGTTCTCCTCGGCATGGCGGAGATAGGTACGGGCCGCCTCAGCCGCCGGGCGGCAGACGGGAGCGATCCCCGCGTGGTTCTGAAAGTTGTAATTCCGCGTGACGGGAAACTCATCGCGGACTGCATCCCAATCCATGAGCAAACACCCGGTCTTTCCGTACGCTCGCCATGTTCTCGATGTCACCCGGCGGCGACAACATCTGGGGGCTACCACGACGAAGACTGCGCCCCGGCCTCCCCTGTTATGAGTCTATCGATCGTCTGTGCCGATTTCTACGTCGATGTTGGGCACCCATCTCGGTCCATACGATAGAACGCCTACCATGAGTACGCCTCAGGCGCTTCCCCACCCGGCCCGGGCCAAATCTCTTCCACCTTCTTCCAGGCGTCGTCGTCCAGGGTCACCGGCAGGACGTTGAGGCAGTCGCGCAACTGTTCGATGGTTCTGGGCCCCATAATCGGTGCGGTCACCAATGGATTCTTCAACAGCCAGGCCAGGGCGATCCGTTCCGGCGGTTGGCCAAGCTCACCGCAAAGCGTTTCCCATCGCTCCACCGAGTCTCGCTTGGCCTCGAGCTTCTTCTTCACGACGTCCGAACCCCGTCTGCCCGACGTTTCCTTTTCCAACGCCCCGGCCAGTAATCCGCCCGATAACGGACTCCACGGCATGATGCCCAACCCGAACGCACGCGCCGCCGGGAGCACCTCCAGCTCCACCGTGCGATCCGCCAGATTATAGAGACACTGCTCGGAGACCAGCCCGAGGAAGTTACGTTGCCCGGCCGCCATCTGCGTGCGAGCAATCTGCCAGGCTGGGAAATTGCTGCTGCCCAGGTAGAGGATCTTGCCTTCGCGGGTCAGTTGTTCCATGGCCTGCAGGAACTCATCGACCGGCGTTCGTCGATCGATATGGTGCATCTGGTAGAGATCGATGTGATCGGTTTGCATCCGGCGCAGGCTGTCTTCGCACGCCCGGCGGATGTGGTAGGCGGACAGTCCGCGATCGTTCGGCCCGGTCCCCATGCTTCCGTAGACCTTGGTGGCCAGCACAATCCGTTCGCGTCGCCCGCTCCCCTGGGCCAACCAGCGCCCGATGATCTGCTCCGTCCAGCCCTCGCCTTTCTTCCACCCGTACACGTCGGCGGTGTCGAAGAAGTTGATGCCCAGCTCCAACGCCTCGTCCATGATCGCGTGGCTGTCGGTTTCGGGCGTCAGCGGGCCGAAGTTCATGGTCCCCAAACAGAGCGGGCTGACTCTAAGGCCGGTACGTCCCAGGCATACGTGGTCCATGATGATCTCCTCTCACGGTCGAACTCGTGAAAGTGGCCAATGGTAGCTAGTGGGGCGCATGCAGGCTATGTGGTTTCACCCCGCCGTTGACGGCATGGCCCATGATCGGGCTTACCCTCCGTTGGCGTTGGGAACCGGGACTTCCACTTCGTCAGTCAGCAGCGATTCGGATGGCAAATTGGCCGGTGGAGCGGGTCGACGGAAATCGATCCCGAGCAGCGGTAGCGAGTCGCGTTCCACCAGTGCGCGAAGCTCCTCACGAGGGATCGCCGGCAGGTTGGTGCCGCGACACATCTGGTTGATGTCGTAGACGGCTTCGATGCAGTGGGCGGCCACTGCGAACGGAAACCCGCTGCCGAACAGCAGTTTGTGTATCACTCCGCCCTGCCACGCGCTGAGCAACATCTGGTAGGCTTGCCAGGGTTGATTGAGGATCCCGCTGATCTCGGCGTAGACGTTGGCATGTTTGGCTAACAGGGCCAGGGTCTCGGCCATCCAAGGAGCGCCCACGTTGGCAATCAGGAGTTTCAGGTCGGGGATCTCCCGGGCCACCTCGTCCAGGAGCACCGGCTGGGCGTACTCCAGCTTGGTCGCCGAACACGGGCAAATCCCTGAATGGAACAAGACCGGCATTTTCAGCTCAGCCGCCCTTTGATAGACGACCAGCGCCTTGCTGTCACTCGGGTGAAAATCCTGCGCTGCGGGGGCGATCGCTGCCCCGACCAAGCCCAACTCCTCTCGGGCTCGCTGGAGCTCGTCTATGGCGGTCTTCGAGTCACTTGGATCGATGCCCGCAAACCCGACCAGACGATCGGGGTGCTGACGCACGTAGGACGCTATCTGATCGTTCGGAATCTGGGCCTCGAGATAGCGACTCTGGAAACCAGCCACAACCGTCACGTCGACATGCTCGCAGGCGGCAAAATGGCGGTCCGCGCCGGCTACGGGCAGCTCGGGGTCCCGTCCGCCCGTCGGGCTACGTTTGCCCGTGCCGGGTGCGTCCACCGCCGAGCCCAGTTGGGCGGGCGATTCCCAAAGGTGAGTGTGGCAATCAACAATCATGTGAAGTTCTACAGCCCACCCGCGGGCCGGCGGAAACCGGCTGGGCGTTCGGCGTTATAGTCGTCGGTATGTAGCCGGTCAACCCAGCCGCATATCTCACTCGCCGCATGCGGTATCGATGCCTGATCGAAGTCCCCTCCCCTTGCCCTGGCTCGGTCATTGTCCGAAAAGCGCCTGCTGCGTCGGGATATCTTCGGCCTCCAGTTCGCGGGCGTCGTCTATCGCGTTGATGAACTCAGCGACGTCTGCAAATTGGCGGTACACCGCCATGAAGCGCACGTAAGCCACCTGATGGACGGCCCGCAGATGGATGCTGACGTAGAGACCGAGCTGTTCGCTGGTGATCTGGCGATCGTGCTCGCGGAACAAGTCCTCCTCCACGAGATCGGCGATCTGCTCGAGCTGGTGGTCGTTGATGGCCAGCTTGTAGCACGCATGTCGTAGACCCGACACCACCTTGTCGCGCCGATAGGGGATTCGCGTCCCGTCACGTTTGATCACCGAGAGGCGAACCTCTTCCTCGATCCGCTCCTTGGTCGTGAACCGACGGTTGCACGCTTCGCAGACGCGTCGGCGACGGATGGCCACACCCGACTCAGTCGCTCGCGAGTCGATGACCCGGTCCCGGTTTAGTTCTTTGCAAGCCGGACAGCGCATTGGACCCCCAAGATGTATGGTCGGTGCTACGCTAGCGACCCCGGCTATTGTGTGTCAAGCAGGACCTGGCAGAGCCCAGCCAAGGCCGTTCCCGCGTTCGGGGTGTGGCGAAATAATGGTCGCTCACTCGTCGGTCAGGGGCCTATGGTTCGACCAGAGATGCCCAGCGAGTGAAGAACTCCGGGAAGGTCTTGGCCACGCATTCGGGCTGGTCGATCACCACTCCCTCGACGACTAAGCCGGCGAGGGCGAAGCTCATGGCCATCCGATGGTCGTCGTAGGTGCTCACTCGGGCCGGGCGGATCTGGGATGGTGGCCCAATGGTCAGTCCATCATCGTGAACCTCAACACGTCCACCGAGCCGCCGTAGTTCACACGCCAGAGCAGCCAGGCGGTCCGTCTCCTTGAGTCGCAGATTGACCACGTTGCGTATGCGTGTGGGACTGCGGGCCACTAGGGCGAGCACAGCCAAGGTCTGGGCCGTGTCCGGCATGTCGCCCAGGTCAACGTCGATGCCCTCTAGTTTGGATGTTGCCGCCGGCCCGGCGACGGTGAGCCCGGCGGCAGTCTGCGTCACCGTGCAGCCCATGCGTTCGAGAACATCGACAAATCGGACGTCGCCCTGGACACTCGTTTTCGACAGACCGCGAACGGTCACGCAGCCACCGACGGCCGCGGCCGCTGCGAAGAAGTACGACGCATTCGTTGCATCGGGTTCGATCGCGTAGTTCGCCCCCACGTATCGCTGTGGGGCGGGCACGATCCAGCGCGGTGCTTGTGGGTGTGACTCGGATTCGGCGGGTGTGGACACGGTTGCCGAGTCGATAACCTGGACGCCGAAGGCCTTCATCACCGACCGGGTCATGTCGATGAACGGACGAGACGGGCAGGCTCCGCGGATGGCTGCGAACACGTCGCCGGCGGCGTACGGAGCCGCCATCAAGAGGGCGCTGACCATCTGAGATGACGGCGGTGAGTCGAACACGATCCGGCCGGCTTGCAGCCCCCGGCCATGAACGATCAGCGGTGGGTATCCATCGCGGTTGGTGAATTCGTAGTGGCCTCCCAGGGTCCGCAGGGCATCGACCAGGGTACCGATCGGTCGCTCGTGCATCCGCTCCGACCCGTGCAGTCGGTAGGTTCCCATCCCCAGGCTGCATATCGCGGTCAGAAATCGAATGGTCGTACCCGAGTTGCCGCAGAAGAGGTCGGCTGAGTCGAATGGTATGTGTCCGCCGGTTCCATGAATGGTGGCGGTGCGGGCCACCTCGTCCATGCCGACGCTGATCCCCAGTGCCCGCAGCCCATCGACCATCAGGCGGGAGTCCTTGGCCACCAAGACGTTGCTGAGCCGAGAGGTGCCGTCCGCCAGGGCTGCGACGAGAAGAGCCCGGTTGGTCAGGCTCTTAGAGCCCGGCACGTCCACGAGGTTGTGCAGCGTCCGGCGAGCAGGGCGTATGGCCAACGATCCCATAGTCGGCCCACGGTACCTGTCCGGGGGGCGACCATCAATGAGCGCCCGTGCCCGATGAGGGCAAACGAGAAGGCAGACCCGACCGTGTTAAGGTCGGGTCTGCCTGTTTGCTCGTCGTACCTGCGCCGTCATGCTGGACGGCGACGATAAGATTCCCTCGGTCCTACGACCACCGTCGACGGAGCAGGGCCAGTCCGCCAAAGGCCAACAGGGCCAGCGTGGCGGGCTCGGGAATGTTGTTAATCATGAAGGGGTCGCCTTCACCACCAACGCCCGGATCCGAGAAGCCCCCTATGATGTTGTCAAACCCGATACCCCAAATGTAGCCTTCGAATATAGGACCGGCCGTAGTGATCTGCGGCTTGCGGGCACCCTTCTCGAACGTGATCGGCTTCGAGCCCTCCTCGGAATCCGAGTCGTTCTTGATCACCACCGTGTCCAGCAAGTAGGTCCCGGCGCCCCAGTTCACCTCGTCGACCCGGCCCATGATAAGGCCGTACTCGGGATTCTGGTTCCACGAGATGTCCACGTTCGGCAGGATAACGCCGTCGTCATCAGTAAACAAACTGCGATCGTAGACCAAGCCATCAAAATCATCGAAGCCCTGATCCACTCCCGTCACATTCAGTTTGCCGTCCGCATCGTTGTCGTCGTCATCCAGGAAGACGTTGGCAAAGGCGAAACCCCCGCCCCAGTCCACGTCCATGTCGCGGATCGTTATCATGATGTTCATGTTGCCGGACCCGCCCGGCAGCAGCTCCAGTTTGCCACCCCCGTCATCGGCGGCCAGGAACAGAAGCGCCGCGTTGGCGCTCGAAGCGAGCAGGCCCGCCACTACTACAGCCAAAATAACTTTCCTCATCATTCACTCCTCCTTTATTCGATGGAGATTGGCTCCGCTGCGTTTGCGGCAGACCACCACTTCATCTACCACGATTCCCTATTCAACATTCAACAAACTCTGTCGCTGCTATTGGAAGCCGCCAGACCAAGCGCGAAAGGAGTCGTCTAGGTCCAAATCGGATTCCCCTCGTCCGTCCTACGGACATCTGCGTCCCGGCTACCACCCCTCCTTTCTGAACGGTCCGACGTATCCCAATTACCCGAGTTCAATCCTATCCGTGCCGCTGCGTTCCTCGGATTCAGATTCGGCGGCTTCAACTCACCAAGCTTGATCCGTGCGGGCGTGGGATCGAAGCACCCCCGCGACTGAATCGGCTTGTCCTACTCGAGTCGATCGTCGAGTCCTATTGAGTTTGAGGTCCTGCGCTTTCGGTTGAACAGGCCGAGAAACGCAACGGCACGGATCCTCAATCTCCTCCAAGAACTTCGCTATTCGTTTGTCTGCGCAACAAAAAAAGAGCCCACCGGCCGCCAAAGGCAACCGATCGACTCTCTCTCCCGTTGCACACACCAAGCAACTGCTCTCACACAGCCACTCGGGTACGCCGTCCCAGGAAAAACTCCTCCTGGGCCGCTCTCTCTCTTTCTCGTTCGCCGAGCCCGCCAGAGCCTCGAAAACCGGCCGGAATAGGCCTGTTGCGACACCTAGCTAAACCTGACTTGTGTCATACTACCTGAACGGCCAACCCAATGTCAACACCTGTTTCGCCTTTTCCAAAAAAGTTTCTTTTGCCGGTTCTGCCCTGGCGTTTTTATACCAATAGCCAGGCGTGTGTCCCATTTCAGGCGCACATTGTCCCCGAACCATCGCCAGTGCCGCTCGATACGCCAATCGTCTCGCCCAAGATTCGCCGATTCGAGCAACAGGCCGGCGTCCGGACGCGGAGCAGTGCCCCCTCAGGTAGAATCCCGAAACAGGATCGGCCGGGCTTGCTGTTTTTGCCTTGGGGAGGGGCAGCAAGAACCCATGGACCAGATCCGGGGTCGACTCATGACCACATGCGAACACCAAGCGGCAAGCTCAACGCAAACCTGCGGCGCAGAGCCGCTGCTCGACGTGCGTAATGTCGTGACGGAGTTTCCGCGAAGTCGAAGACCGAATGGCTTATCGATTCGGGCTGTCGATGGTGTTAGCCTGACGCTCGCGGCGGGGGAAACGCTCGGGCTGGTCGGCGAGAGCGGGTGCGGCAAGAGCACGCTGGCCCGCTCCATCCTACGGTTGACGCCGGTCACTTGCGGATCAATCAGGTTTGCCGGCCATGACCTTCTCGCTCTCCCTCCCCGCCGACTCCGAACCGTTCGTGCTGGTATACAAGTCATTCTTCAGGATTCGGCGGGCAGTCTGAACCCACGCATGACGGTGGAGCAGGTAGTGGCTGAGCCGTTAATGGTTCACCGGGTGGTATTCGGGGGCCAGGTCAAGAGTCGGGTGCTCGACTTGCTTGCTCGTGTCGGACTGCCACCGGACGCGGGCGTGCGCTATCCGCACGAGCTTTCCGGAGGACAGCGCCAACGCGTTGGAATAGCCCGGGCCATCGCCCTGGAGCCCGCCCTGATCATCTGCGACGAGCCGGTCAGCGCCTTGGACGTGTCGGTCCAGGCTCAGATTCTCAACCTGCTGTTGGATCTCCAGGCTAAACTCGGGATGGCCTACCTGTTCATATCCCACGACCTGAGCGTAGTGCAGCGGGTCAGCGATCGCGTGGCCGTCATGTACATGGGCAAGATTGTCGAAACCGGCCCGACCATCGAGGTGTGCCGGGCACCTGCACACCCCTACACCCAGGCCCTGTTGCGTGCCGTGCCGACGCCTGATCCCCGGCTGGGCTCGCACCCGGTGGCGGCCGTTGATCGGGCCGGCGATGCAATCACCGCGGCTGCGGCTGGATGTGCGTATCGGGTCCGGTGCCCGGTGGCTACGGACCGTTGCCGGGATAGGGTTCCGCCGCTGGAGTCCAAATCGGGGCTTGCCGGCGGGCGAATGGCTGCATGTCACCATGTCGGCGACGTGGGAGAATTGTAAGATGGGTTCCAATGCAACGGTGTGCTCCGGTGGCGGTCACGTGTTCTTGCGCGCAACCTATTGCCATGCAAGGCGTTATGCGTTGCATGGGGCTCAGCCCACCGCCGGGAGCCGCTGGGCCGCCCGATAATGGTGATCCGAGGGCGTCGTAACCGACGGCGGAAGTGATTGCCCGCAACCTGGACATCCAGTCGCTGTTACAATAGTTGTGAAAACAAGGGAGACGTTGCAACGTCAACAGTCCGGGAGGGACCGGGCGTTTGGATTCCAAATCTTCGTAGGGAGCGTAGGACTCATGCACGGGAAATACTTGGGGCGTGGTTTGTGGGTGGTCGCCGTGGTGTTGGCGGCTCCGATGGCTGGCTGGGCTGCGCCCAACGACAACGGTTTCAAGCCGAACCAGGGTCCGGCCGCCTGGAACGTCGACGCGATGGTCGGCCAGGCGTCGAACAACATCATCAGGCGTTACAACCTCAACGAGGAGCAGGCCGCTAAGACCAAGGAGATGCTGGAGGCCGGCGTCCACAAGTTCCTGCGAGAAAACCAGGAAGAGATTTGGCCGTTGTTGCGCGAGTTGTGGGAGTTCCAGGTCAAGGGCGAGCTTCCGGACCCGGCCGTCTCGAAGCGTATTGGCGCTCGCGTTCGCCCGCTGTTGGTGGCAGCCCAGAAAGCCATCCTGGAGGGCAACGAGGTTTGGGGGGAGTTTTTGAGCGAGGAGCAGCGGCGGCTCCACGAGTTCGATCTGAACGAAATGCGTAGCACGCTGGGGAAGATGGACGAGAACTTCAAGAATTGGGAAGCGGGCGAGCCGGTGCTCCAGCCGATTTTCCCACGATACTCGAAGAAAGACGACGAGCCCAAGCGTCCCAAGAAACCCACCCCCGGTCCGGTGATTGCGGAAAAGCCGTTCAAGAAGCTGGTGGTCGATTCCCAGGAAACCGCGCTGGCGGGATATCGAAACTTCACCGAGCGGTTCGTCAAAGATTACGCGTTGGACGACACGCAGATCGAAGCGGCGATGTCCATTCTTAGGGAGATCGAAGCCCGGGCCAAGGCTCATGTCGCGAAGGTCAAGACCAAAGAAGCGGCCATCAGCAAGCAGAAGGAATCGGCGTGGGGTAACGCCGATTGGGATAAGTACCGCCAGCTGCGCATGGCGTCGGAGGCGCTCAATGCCCCACTCACCGAGTTCTTCGGCGAGTTGACGTCGCGCCTGGATACCATTCCCACGGAGGCCCAGCGTCAAGCGTTTCGCAAGAACCTAAAATCGAACAAGGATCCCGAGACGAAGTCCACCAAGGAGACAGGCTCCAAGGATTCTGCTGGGGGACGCAAGGCCAAGGCAGACCCCTCGGCTTCAGATTCCAAGCAGGGCGGGGGCAAGTAAAGAGTAGCGTCTCGCGATCGGGAGACCGACGCCCGCGAGTGGGATCGCGCCCCGGACGGTGTGTGAGTCGTTTCGGCGCCCCTGACCGCGGGGCGTCATCGACCCCGGCGGGCGGTGCCATCGTCGGCCCACGCTGGTCTCTGCGGCTATGCGCTGGTTCTCGTCAGAGCTGGTAGCCGCGATGCACCCGAAGGCGGGCGGTCGGGCCGCGATCGTGCTCTTTGATCCGCGAGGGTACGCCGCCGCCGGCTTTCCGCTCGCCGCTCGACTTACCGACACCCCAAACGTATCGTCGGGTTCCCGTCTTGTGCAGTTTCCTGCACCTGTTGCTCGTTTCCGCTCATCTCTCGACCCCTACGCCGATTGGGTGTCACGGGGCCGGCCAGCACTACCGTCCGGATGGGCTCGATATCTTCGCTGTGTGCAACACGCTGCACAATCGGGGAGCGGCGGGCGCCTGTCTGACTGACGACGAGCAGGCAATCCAATCGCGACAAGCTCTTGCGTGACAATGACTTAGGTCGGCGTCGGTCCAGGCCGCCTTGTATTTCGGTAGCTTGGCATGGCAGGTGCTCTAGTCCCCGCATGCGACTCAGTGATCCGACATCATCGTCACCCAGCCTGAGAGCGGGGGCTTCGGTGGCCTTTCGCCTCATCGACGTGGTGTGCCCGGATTTCGACCAGGTCGTAAACCAACTAGGCCCCGAGTTGCGGGTGACAGGGCAAGTGGCCTTCGTCAGTGATCGGGGCACGCAAGAGGGTTGTTTCGCAATCGTCGATGTCAGCGGGATTCACACACCGCTGATCGTGCCGATGGCACGGGTGACGCCGTTGAGCCGCGGCGAGACTGGAGCTACGGGCGTGGCTTGGCCTACGCCCGGTCCGGAAGGGTCGGTGACCGCCCCGATGGCCAATGCTAGCCGAGGGATCTCCGACGATGGCGAAATCGATCTCCAAGTTGACCAACCTGCGAACGGAGAGGCCGCGGGATAAGGCACCAGACTCTCTCTCTCCCTCCCAGGCTTGGGTCTCTCGTAGGAGCGGCCCTTGCCTGGGGCTTTGAAAACTCACCGGCTGGAAACGGCTGGTCTTGAGATAACGAGCTCTCTCTCTCCCATCCAGACCCGGGTGATTCACCGAAGACCCCGGGCCTGGTTTTTTCTAGCCCTCCAATCGCTGCCGCCGCGAGGTGGACGCGGTGGCTGATGCCTAGAACTGCATCAAGACACTTGCGCGGCGGCCCACGATGCCCCGATCAAGCACTCCATCACCCGCAGGGTGCAGGATCTGATCCAAGGTCGCTTTCAGGACTTTCCCGTCACACCAGTGGTGTTATGATGCCGGACTTGGCGCCTGGTTGGATGCCCTCGTCGGCGGGAAGCGCGGCCCGCGGGGAGACCATAACCGGCCCTCAAATGTCGAACTGGAAGAACAATTTGGCTTGCGTTGTCGCGTCGAACGCTCGCGGGGGAGTCTTCGGTGGGCGTGTTGATAGAACGATGCAGGAACGCGCCGTAGGGGCCGATAAGACGTAGGCGCGGACGCATCTGAGGCCTGTCTGAAAGTCAGTGTGAAAACAAGCCATGATCGTTGGAGTTGTTAGCGAAACCTTCCCGGGTGAGAACCGAGTCGCGGTCATCCCCGACTCGATTCCGCTGTTGACCAAGCGGAGTCTCGAGGTAGTCATCGAGCCGGGCGCAGGTGTGGCGGCTGGATACCTGGATGAAGCCTACGTGCAGAAAGGCGCCAAGTTAGCGGCTGGTCGTAGCGAGGTCATCGCGACGGCTGACGTGCTGCTGCAAGTGCGCTGCCTGGGGACCAACCCCGACGCCGGTGCGGCGGATCTGGAATCATTCCGCTCCGGTCAGGTAATCATTGGGCAATGCGATCCGCTCTCGGCCCCGGAGGCGTGCAAGACGCTGGCGGATCGTGGGGTCACGCTGCTGGCCATGGAGCTGACGCCGCGAATCACTCGCGCCCAAAGCATGGACATACTATCTTCCATGGCCACCGTGGCGGGGTACAAGGCCGTGCTACTCGCGGCGACCCACCTACCGAAGATGTTCCCCATGCTCATGACGGCGGCGGGCACGCTGGCGCCGGCCCGTGTGCTGATCGTCGGGGCCGGTGTGGCGGGACTGCAAGCCATCGCCAGCGCTCGTCGCCTGGGTGCGGTGGTCAGCGGGTACGACATTCGCCCGGCGGTCAAGGAGCAAGTCGAAAGCCTGGGGGCCAAGTTCGTCGAAATGGAGTTGGAGGCCGGCGGGGCGGAGGACAAGGACGGATACGCCAAGGAGATGGGCGAGGAGTTCTACCGCAAACAACGGGAGTTGATGGCCCGGGTGGTGGCGGAGAGCGACGTGGTCATCACCACCGCGGCGGTTCCGGGCAAGAAGGCCCCGGTGTTGGTGACCGAGGAGATGGTCAAGGGCATGGCCCTGGGTTCGGTCATTGTGGACCTGGCCGCGGAGCGCGGGGGCAACTGCGCATTGACCAAGGCAGGCGAAACGGTGGT
>JADFPW010000377.1 GCA_022562105.1 Planctomycetota bacterium | reverse complement strand
GCACCGACGCCATCATCATGATCGGCGAAATCGGCGGCACCGACGAGGAAGCCGCCGCCGCCTACATCCGCGACCACGTCACCAAGCCCGTGGTGGCCTTCATCGCCGGTCAGACCGCCCCCCCGGGCCGCCGAATGGGACATGCCGGGGCCATCATCACCGGTGGGGAGGGAACAGCCGAGTCGAAGATCACCGCACTGAAGGAGGCGGGGGCCATCGTGTCCGATTCACCCGCCCGCCTGGGTGAACTGCTCGCAAAACGCCTTGGATAGCTCTTCCCGGTCGGGAAAACGCGGTCGCCAAGGCAAAGACGGGTCGGGTGGCACGGTCTGGTACTCCAGGCCGTGGTGGATCAAGACAGGCGTCAGCGATCTCCCGCAGCCTGGAGTACCAGACCGTGCCACCCATCCAGTTCCTGAGCAATCGCGGACCCGCTATCGAGCTACGGAGGTAGTCGCCCGTTATCCGATAAAACCTTGGGGACCGGGGTGGCCCACCTCTTCAGAGGTGGGGGACACGAATTCGGTTACGGAATTCGCGTCCCCCACGGCTAGAGCCATGGGCCACCCAAAGATAGGGAATAACCGCCGACATGCCGGGTGCAACGCCCGGCCGAAGCGACAGCAACACTCGACGAAGGACACGAGGAGGGTTCATGCCCGGCAGGAAGCTCGACGATACTGAGACCTTGAAAGGCAAACCCGGGCGCATCCTCGTCGTCGATGATGAGCCTGTGGTGGCCGAGCTCGTCGTCACCGTACTACGGGCGGTTGGACATGAGGTTACCTCACTTACCGATTCCGCCGACGTTCTCCAGACCCTGACCGACGGCCACTACGAAGTGGTCATCACCGACCTGTCCATGCCGGGTCTATCCGGCTTGGATCTGATCCGCCGAGGCCGAGAGCGGGGCCTGGATGTGCAGTGGATCATCTTCACCGGCACAGGCAGCTACGACGACGCCATCGCCGCGGTGCGATACGGGGCGTATGACTACATGCGCAAACCCATCCGCGATCTGGATGTTCTCCGAACGACCGTCGCCCGGGCGGTGGCCACCCATCGACTAGCGGCCGATCGTCGCCGACTGGTGGATCTCGTCGCTAGTAGAAACCGCCAACTCAGAGACCAGATGACCGCCATGGAGGACGCCTTGGGCGTCACCGGCGCTAAGGCTCGCGACCTGGCGGAAGACCTCGACCACGCCCGCCGGATCGAACTATCCTTGCTGCCGCCCAAGCTGCCGTACACCGAGCGCATTTCGTTCCACGCCTTCTACCATGCGTCCCAGCGCGTCGGCGGCGATTTGTACGACGTGATGCGCATCGGACCTCACCATGTGGCCGCCTACGTCGCCGACGCCGCCGGCCATGGGGTCAGTGCAGCCATGATGGCCGTGCTGGTCAAACAGTGCATCCAACCCGGTGAACCAGGATCCCCCGGCGTGCCCCAACCGCCGGCCGCCGTGCTCGACGCCTTGACCCAGCGGATCAACCGGCAGACCGAAGACACCTGCTTGTTCGTCAGCATGGCCTACCTGCTGGTGGATACCCGCGACCTCAGTGCGGTGTTCGCCTCCGCCGGCCACCCCGCGGCCGTGCTAATGAGCGAGGATCGAACGGTCCGTCAATTGGCGTTCACCGGACCCGCGATCGGCGTGCAGCCCGATCCAATCTACCGCGAAGTCGAATTGCAACTGACCGAGGGGGACCGCCTGCTCCTGTTCACCGACGGACTGACCGAAGTGCGGGATAGCGACGGCGCATTCTTCGGCCACGAAGGCATCTGCACAGCGATGGGTGAGCACCACGACGATCCCGATCGCATAGTTCCAGAGCTCCTTCGGCGGGCGAGTCGTTTCGGCGGAGACGAGGGCTTCGACGACGACGTGACCATGCTACTGCTCAGCGTGGATGGTTTGCAGCACGGAAAGATCCACAAGCAGCGCCGCAGGTCGAGATCCAAACTCAAGCCCTCGTCAATCGACGGTCCACCCGCGCCCGGCGTTGTAGCCAGTTGCAACTCCGAAGGATAGTCGGACCACGCCGTGTGCCACTGGTGGCTTGCCCACCAGTGCCGTGGGACCGTCATGTTCCGCACCCACCACGTAGCGAGCCTGATGATGAAGAAGATAACCTCCGGCCTGGGCTTGCATGATGCAGCGTCACAGGGCGCAACACTGTTGGGCAAGCCACCAGTGGCACCCGATGGACTGGTGGGCAAGCCACCCGGTCAACCCCTTCCCGGCATTGCAGCCAAGTGCAATTCCGCAGCATAGTCCGACCACGCGAACTCCTGACCGCACTCCGGGCACCGCGGTACTGTCAGTCCGATCAGCAGGCAACCACACGATCGGCACTAGCAGCCCGTTGAAAAAGTAGCGGCCGGCGCCTCGCCGGCCGTAGCCACGCAGCTGGCTGGCCCAGGACGAGGGTGTTTGTGTCGCGACTCGGCCGTGAATGAGTTTTTCAACAGGCGGCTAGGATGACCCTGGTCCATCAGCCGTAATCGCCTGATCGGCACTCCCCGAATCGTTCCCCCTGGTCCGAGTCGCGAGCGCACACACGCGTCACCGGTGGCCCCTACGATGATCACCGCCGACCGCGCAAATCGGCGCGATCGACGGTGAAAAAGACCGGCAGCGCAATACGTTACTGGATCGGTATCAGTTCCATCATGCCTCTTCTGGTGGACAATTTATCAGGATGCAGTTCTTTAAGCTCGTGGCTGCGGATCTTCGGCAATTGCTCTGATACTTGTCGGCCTGGTCTTTGCAAGCATTCTGGGCCTGGCCATTCTCGACTGGCGGTACCGGATTCAGCGTTTCGCAATTTCCTGTCTGCGTTTCATGAATCTTCTTGCATCGTGATATATCATCGTTCCAGGCGTCCGAGCATTTCTCCAGGCATGTATCGTCCGTCAAGAGCGCGAGCACCGGCGCAATGTTGACGCTCGAGGACAAGGCCTGTATCTCTTCCGGCGAGGCCTGCACCAGTACACTGGGGTTGACGGTCGGGATCCCTGAAAAATCGGGGAAGTTCAGCCCGCTGCTCGTCGTCGCGGACCCCTTCGCCCCGGTGGTGTTGGCATAGGCGACCGTGGTGCGTCCCCTTGACCAGGACGCGATGGCCGTCGTTCCCATCACCGCGGTATCAATCCCGGGCGTGGTACCATTGTCGTGCCAAATGAGCAAGTCCACCCAATTATCGTCATCGGCTTCGGAATAGTCCCGCAACTCGTCGGCATAGGCGGGTTCGCCGCTGGCGTATTGGGCGACGGCGACCACGTAGTCCCAGCCGCCCGCGACCAACTGCTGCTCGAAGGCCGGCACGTCGGTGACGGTGGTCACGGTGTGCCCCGTGCTCACCGCGAGCCGTCGTTCCACTTCATAATAGGCCAGCGAACCCGGAGTGTGATCCGAGTAGATCAGCACGCCGGAACCCTTGGTCTGAGAACACCCAACCGCCATGACCGCGACGCAACCGATGAATATCGCGTCAAGGAAACGAGGAAGCCTGTTCATCATCTTGCTCCGTTTGCGTGAATACACGCGGGTCTTGGAAGAACAACACCAGACCCCATCCGAAAAATGGGGCCTCCTATCCTACATCACATCGGGCGCCTTGGTGTTGGTAGCTCCAACAATCACCCATTCCTATGGAAGTTAAGCCCAACCGATTACCGGACGGTTGTCAAGAAGATTCGGAAGTTTGTCTTCGGAACGCCGTCATGCACCCAGGATTCGCCCCCGGCGGACCCTCCACAGCCTTTGATTTACTCGTCCCACGGCCTTCGTTGCACCTGAAATGCACCGTGATCCACCGGCAACGGCGCAGGTCGAGATCCAAACTCAAGCCCTCGTCGATCGACGGTCAACCCGCGCCCGGCGTTTCAGCCAGTTGCAACTCCGAAGGATAGTCGGACCACGCCGGGTGCCACTGGTGGCTTGTCCACCAGTGCAGTGGAAGAGTCACGCTCAGCACCTACCAACGTAGGGAGCCTGATGATGGAGAAGATAGCCCCCGGCCTGGGATTG
>JADFPW010000376.1 GCA_022562105.1 Planctomycetota bacterium | reverse complement strand
GATGTCCCCGCTGAGAATGGTGACGAAGGCGTCATGGTCGTGGTCGTCTGGCTCGCCGCCACCGGAGAGGCCCCGGTAACCACCGCTGACGTGGACGCCGTTGGCCATGGTGAAGGTCGCCCCTCGATCGCCTAAGATGACGTTGCCGCCCTCGTTTTCGTCAGGCTTGTAGGTGCCTTGGGCGACGCGGATCCTTCTGATGGCGCCTCGGCGCCCGTTTTCCAGGAAGGACCAGCCCGCACCCACTCGAAGCCCTCCGACAATCAACCCATTCTCGAAGCCACGAAGCCACGAATCCCGGATGGGGTTTTCAGGAGGCACAGGTTACTCGTCGATGGTGACCCGCGTCGCCCAGCCAAGAGCGCCGACGAGTACGTCACATTGCTGGTTAAGTTCGCTCTCGCTGAAGTCCGGCCAAAAGTGAGGCTCCGCGAATTCATATGCGGTCAGCAGGCCGACCACCGGACCGAAGCTGTCGCTCCTGAGTTCGCCCCCCAGGTAATAACCACTGCCAAAGTGAACGAAGCTCCATAGGTCCAAGCAGGCCGGATCGGTTTCGTTTTCGTCGACGGCAAAGAGCACCAGCGCGGCACTCCCGCATCCGGCGATATGCACCACCGTCACGGCGAATAGCGTCGACAATACCCGGCGGATCGTCACCGCGGCCAAAGCAGGCACGCACCACCGTAGCCTGGACAACGCCACTATACATCCTCCGCAATATGAGAAAGTGCTTCTCACGGACACGGCCCGAATCTAGCCAGGACATAGCCAGAGTCCAGTGGATCGACTACGCCGTCGCCGTTCATGTCGGCGGTGTCGCAATCGGGATCACCTTCGCCAACTGGGCAGCCGAAACGGGCCAGGACGTACCCGCTATCGAGCGGGTCGACCAACCCGTCGCCGTTGGCGTCGCCTTCACAAGGCTCGGGGACGCCGACGAAAGAGAACTTCTGCACCCGATGATTGCTGGAGTCGGCGACGTACACCAAGTCGTTGCCCCCCGCCCGAATCGCGTAGGGGAGGTTGAACTGACCCTCTCCGGACCCAAACGATCCCCATGTGGTCAGGAAGACGCCGTCTCCGGTGAACATCTGCATACGATGGTCGTCCCGGTCGGCCACGTACACGTTGCCCAGCGCATCGGTCGATAGACCCCGCGGAAAGTCGAACTCCCCGTCGCCGGTGCCCGCGGAGCCCCATGACATGATGAAGACCCCGTCGCTGGTGAATTTCTGGATGCGCGGGCTACTGTCACCCACGAAGATGTTGCCCTCCGCATCGGCCGCCACGCCGTTGGTATCGGTAAACTCTCCGTCACCGGTTCCCGGCGTCCCCCACGCCATGACGAAGTCTCCGTCGCTGGTGAACTTCTGAACCCGATCCTGATCCCGGTCCGCGACGAAAACGTTGCCCTCGCCGTCTACTGCAAGACCGTGGTTATGGCGGAACTGTCCGTCTCCGTTTCCGAATGAGCCCCAGGTGATCAGGAACTCGCCCTGGCTGGTGAATTTCTGAACACGGTTGTTGCCGGTCTCCGACACGTAGACGTTGCCCATCGGCCCAATGCCGATGCCATGCGGATGATTGAACTCACCCGGGTCGGCGCCGAACGATCCCCATTTCATGAGAAAGACACCGTCGGCGGTGAACTTTTGGACGCGGTTGTTGCCCGTGTCGACCACGTAGACGTGGCCGTCGTCGTCGACCTCGATCCCGTGCGGCCCGGAGAACTGCCCGTCCCCGGCGCCGTTGGAGCCCCACTCGAGAACAAACTCGGGCGGATCGCCACCGGCGCGGACCGTGCCGGAAAAGACGGCTAGGAAGCATACGAGAATCCAGACAAGTTTCGAACACCGCATCGATCACCTCTCCAGCGCGAGCAGTGTCTCGTGCTCCGGTGGCCGTGCGCGGATGACTGGCACGATTCACCGAGACCACGAGCGTCAAGGCGCGGGTCGCTCCCACCGATATTTGCCGCCCCCAAACTCAAGCTTTGTTCAATCGCATGGCCCAAATCGAGCCAAGACAAAGCCAACGTCCAGGGGATCGACTGCGCCGTCGCCGTTCTGGTCCGCCTCATCGCAAGACGGATCACCTTCGCCAACTGGGCAGCCGAAACGGGCGAGTACGAATCCCGAATCGAGCGGGTCGACCGTGCCGTCACCGTTGGCGTCGCCCTCGCAGGCCCCACACACGCCGGTTGCGGCAGAGGAGGCCGGGCCGAACTCCGTTTCCACACCGTCCTGGTTCAGGGCTGCAACCTGGTACGCATACGTGGTTGCCTCAGATAAGCCCAACGCGGTGACCGTGCCCCAGTCGGAAGAGGTCTGCCAGGCAGGCTCCATCGTTGGTTCCCCAGCCGCATCGACGTACATCCCATCCCATGTTGCGTCAGAAGGGTCGGTGGCGGTGCATTGGATAGCGAAACTGGTGATGGAGGGGTTCCCGTTCTCGTCCAGGTCGATGTCCATAGAGTCACAGGTCAGCGCGTCGAGAGCGGGTGCCCCAGGCACGTTGGCCAGGGTGGCCTTGCTCGTCTCGGGACCGTACTCGGTTTCGACGCCATCTTGATTGCGGGCCTTGACCCTGAACGTGTAGAGAGCGTCCGGCTCGAGCCCAGTGGCGGTATCGAGAATGGTTTGGATCCACTCGTTGAGGCCGACGTCACCTCCGTCGGTGGTGGAGTCGAAATACACCCCCGATGAGCCCAAGGTCAAGTTGGTGAGCGGGTCGAGCACCACCACGTCGATGCTGCTGCTGGAGGTCGCTATGGCGAACAGTAACCTAGGCGTCTCGATCTCGGTGGCCGCCTCGTGCTCGTCGGACCAATCCGTTTCGTTAGCCGGATTGAGACCATCGCGGGCCTTGACCCGGTAGGTGTAATTTGAATTGGGAAAGAGACCCGCATCGACGTAGGTGGTCGACTCCTGCCAGGCGCTGTCGGATCCTCCCAAGCCGCCGATTACGAAGTCAAACATATACTCGATGGGGGGGGAGTCGTCAGTGGCTTCCGTAGCCGTCATGGTCATTTCCATGGTGCCAAGCGGGGCGGGAAGCGAATCGAACGTCATCGGGTCCGGCGACGGGGGGTCATGGTCCACCTCCAGAAGAATGGAAAAGTCGGAGTTGCTGATGTCCTCGTAATCCGTGCCGGTATTGTCCATCAGAACGCGCACACGGCCCTGTGACGTCAACGTATCTGGGACCGTCCATTCGTAGGTGTGGATGCTTCCCACGGAACCACTGCCCGGAGGTAGATCCACAGCCACAACGATCCAGGGGCCGTTGGATCCGGTGGTGGAGTACCACAGATCCCAATTCAACAGGGAATGAGAGATCAAGATCTGCCACTCCACCGTCACCACCGAGCCGACTTCCAACTGCTCACCCCCATTGGGGTAGTTCAGTTGGACGTGACCCAAGACGGGGCTCGCCCAGACTCCTGCCAAGCAGGTGAGCACCCAACGATTTGCGTAGGTTCTCTTCACGATCCACTCCTTTCGGAAATGTGCGACGATTCTCGTTTGCCCAGTGTTGCCCGCCAGCCCGACGGGAGTGGTAGGGTAGCACGTCTCACACGGCGAGTCAACCAAAACGAAGCCAGGAAGCCGAAGCGTATCCCCCGGTAGCGGCTGCTCTCCAGCACGCAACTCGATGATACCCGCGCGTGCCCCTGGGCCGGGGCGCCACGGGCCATCGCTGAAGAGGACGTGGATGTACCCGGCGTCGAGCGAATCGACGAGCATGTCCAGGTTCGGGACAACGCGTCGTCATTTCCGTGGCGGTCTGATTCCCAACGGCCATTCAGGAATCAACCCACTTGCAAGGCTAGCCCGCATATTTCATGAGTCGCCATTAGTGTTGCCATTTGGCCTAGTGTGCGATGATCTTCGGGTTGGCAGCGCCATCCACCGTGGTCGGCGCAGAAAGCCCCCTTTCCCCCACGGCGATTTCGGGTTGTGCCATAGTCAGATTGGAGTGAGGCGGCGCAGCAGAAGTGCGAACAGTGGCTGGTAGGGATGGTAGCTGCTGAG
>JADFPW010000037.1 GCA_022562105.1 Planctomycetota bacterium | reverse complement strand
GGTCGTGGCGGTCATCAGGAACAAAGAAAACACACCGAGACAGGCCAGCGAAATCCCTCGGTGCCAGAAACGATTCGTGCTCATCACGCTACCTCCAAGAAAGCCGTATCCAGTCACATCGATTCCAAACGCTCTGCGAGCGCCATCACTCGCGCTCAAGCCCAGCCAGGATAGCGGCACGGGGTTCGCCTAGCCAGGGTTGCCCATTTTCTTTCATTTGGGTCCATGATGATTCCCAGTTCGTTATCGGACCTCGGGAGGGTGGAAGGCGGGATAGTGTCCGGCGGCGTGCTGGCGGCCCAGGGACAAGTAGCGGCGCGTGCCTAAGCCTTCAATGGGCCTTGTCAAACGGGGGTATTTCGGGGTCCAGCCTGCAGGATTGGTCAACGGTTACGGCGGCGAAAGTCGGGTGGAATAGACCCCCCCCGCGGTCCAGTTTGCTACGTTGGAGGAACCGTCGCCGCGAAGACGGGCTTCAGGGCTGGACGAAGGGTGCGGCGCTGCGACGGACGATAGTCCGCGTCGGACGACAGAGGCGCGGAGCAGTTGAACGCATATCGATGACCCGTGAACGGGATCGGTCGCTAAGGACGTCTGCCGCCGGGAACGGACCAGTCACGATCAAGTGCAATAGGGGTAAGTGCAATGAAAACGATGAGTGCGGGCACGATGGTGGAATGAACGTTGCCCCGGCGCGGGGCGCGTTGGTTGCTCACTACACCTTCGACGATGGGACCGCCGAGGACCAGAGCGGTCACGGAAACGACGGAACCATCGTTGGCGACCCATCTATGGTTCCGGGGCTCTTCGGGGCTGCACTGGTTTTCGACGGAACCGATGACTACGTGGTCGTACCCGACAGCCCCGACCTGGGCCTAGAGAATTTCACCATCACCGCGTGGATCCGGGTCGATGCGACACCAAGCGCGAACGCCACCATCCTCGAGAAATGGCAAAACGATCAGGGCTATCGCCTGGTGGTCGATGGAAAGGATGGGGCTGTTCGATTCATCGTGAGTGGGGGCCCGGATACGCAAACTTCGGTCCAGGCGCCGTTTTCGCTCGTGCGAAATGTTTGGACCACCGTCTCGGTCACCTACAACGGGAGTGATCTTCGCCTCTATCTGGACGGCCTGCCGGCCGACCAAGCCACGACTCCGACCCTGGACATCGTCAACCAGGCTGATCTTTTCTTCGCCGGCGGGGTGGATCCGCCGCAGCTATTCGACGGCGCCGTGGACGAGATCACCATCGAGGACACACCCGCCATGGAGTCCACGGTCTGCGAGGCGGCCGGGAAGGTATGGCATGCCCAGAGCCAGACGTGCATCGAGCGTTTCTTGGACGTTACCACCGAACTGTTGCTCGGTGACGAGGACCATCAACATTTCGGCATCGCCATGGTGGACGTCAACGACGACGGTTGGATCGATCTCTACTACGCCAACGGGGAGGAGAACCCGAAGCTGCCCGACGAGCCGGTGGACGGGATCTGTCCTGATCTCGACCAGCCGCCACCCCACAACGCGGGCGGGTACAACACGTTCTACTTGAACTTGGGCAACGGGATCTTCGGACCCGACGTCGCTCCCCAGCTGGGTTTCAACGACTTCTGGAACGCGATGCGGCACGTGTGGGGCGATTACGACAACGACGGGTTGCGCGATCTAATGTCCCACAACTTCCTGGTTAGCACGTTGTACCACGCCGTGGCCGGCCCGGATTCCATCGAATTTGAAGATGCCAGCGCCTCATCGGGCCTGGAGATTTGTATTCGCGGCGGTACCGGCGCGTCCTGGGTCGATCTGAACAACGACGGCTGGTTGGACATGTACGCGGTCCAATACAGAGAGGGCCCTCCCCCTTCCGAACTGATCCAGCCCATGTACATCAACAACGGCGACGGCACCTTCACCGACATCACGGTCCAGGCCGGAGTGACTGACCCCAACAACCCCATGGGTATCGCATTCGGTGACTATGACAACGATGGCGATCAGGACGTCTTTCTCACCAACTCTCCACCCACGCCCGCCCGCCTGTATCGCAATGATGGGGTCGATCCCGAGACGGGACTGCCTCACTTCACCGATGTGGCCGTCGAAGCGGGCGTCGCCGTCAACGATCCCAACCACCTCGCCGTCGGGGCCGCCTGGGGAGACTACAACAACGACGGCCGACTCGACCTGCTCTTTTCTCGGGCACGCGATTCGAGGCTGTTCCGCAACGATGGGCCGAACGAGTTCGGTGTGTGGACCTTCACGGATGTGACCGGTGAGGGCGGATTCAACGTGTCCGGCCTGAATTTCTGGGGCGGGAACTTCGCCGACCTGGACAACGACGGTTGGCTCGACGTCGTGCTAACCAACAACGATCAACCCGGACCCAACAGAGTTTTTCTGAACAATCGAGACGCCACGTGGCGCGAAGTGTCCAACGCACTCGGAATGGACAACGTTGATGAAGCCCAGATGGGTGTCGTGTGCGGCGATCTGGACAACGATGGTGATCTGGATGTCGCGTTGGTAACGCAAGAGCTCGGACGGCCGAACTTCACTTTCCGAAACGAGTCTCGCGGAAACAACTGGATCCAATTCAAATTGATCGGCACCACCAGCAACCGCGATGCGGTGGGAAGTCGTATCACGGTCAGGGCCGCCGCCCAGCCGGGCGAACCCGCATTCGACCAGATCCGCGAGGTGACCGCGGGCACCGGCTTCTTCTCCGACTTCCCACGGATCCAGACGATTGGGCTCGGCAAAACATCGGTGGTCGAGTCCGTCCAGATCGATTGGCCCAGCGGGGAGCAGACCGTTTTGACCAACCTCGAAGTCAATCAGCGAGTAGTCGTCATCGAGGGCATCTCATCCGCCTGCGATGGCGATGCCAACGGCGATGGGGTCGTGGATCCATTGGATTCCGGGTTCGTTCTGGCGCGCTTCGGGTGTCCGGTGGGCAGCGGCAATCCGGACTGCGATTCGGCCGATCAGAATGGCGACGGAGCCGTCGACCCCTTGGACAGTGGATTTGTCCTGGCACGTTTCGGGAAGTGCAAATAGCCCTGATGGGCCAGTGACTACCAGTGCAGCCCACAGGTGTGCAACCTCGAACGCCTCTAGTGATGCGTCAACCTTGATTGTGCGGGTTACATAGAACCTAGGAAACGTGTGCCACGGCTCTTGAGAAGTGCGAATCGTCGAGGTATGGACCGACACTGCTCAAGAGCAGTGGCACACTAACCAGCGATTCGTCTTGGCTGCTAGGGCTTCGGCGCGCCCCCTCCGACCCGACACCGAAGGAGCTCGCGAACAACGGGAATGCCCAAACCGTGGCATCCTCGGCGGAGCGGGTGGAGGGAAGGGGCTTGGCCAAGGGCAATCTGATTCAGCAGACCAGGTTTCGGACTCAGAGCCGAGAAGACCTGCAAAACGCGTTGGATCGGATACGGCAGGTAGCTGGCCGTCAGGAACCCAGTGCGGTTTTTCCGCACGCTTGGATCTGTGCGGGGGCCCGGGGCAACCCAGGGTTCTACCGCGACGCACGGCCTGGTACTCCAGGTCGTGGAGACCGCTGACCATTCTATTCATCCCTCCACGGCCTGGAGTACCAAACCGTGCCACCCAGGCTCTTCTCGCCGGGTGAACCTATGAAGCAGGAGGTCGAGCCGGTTCACGGTGCCTCGAGCATGTGGTAAACCGTTGGGTCGTGTTTTGGATTCCTCAAGTTCCCACGCCAGGAGCGAACCATGAACGTTGTCGGCATGGACCTCCACAAGAGAAGGATCACGATTTGTGTCGTTGACCAAGAGCGAAACGTGTCGTACCGCAAATGCTTCAACTGCTGCGAGCCGGACCGCCTGGTGGCCTTCTTGAAGCAACTGGAGCCCTTCGAGGCGGGGGTCGAGGCCACCGCCAGTTACGAATGGCTGGTCAAGCTCATCGAGCCCCTGGCCTACCGCGTCGTGCGGGCCCACCCTCGCAAGCGGCAAATCATCGCCGAGAGCACGCGGAAGAGCGAGAATGTAAAGCGGTATGTCGAGCATGAGCCGGTGGACGTGACCACCCTGACAACGACCCCGACCCAGGGCATGAGGGCGAGTGCATCCTCGACCCGCGACCGGGTGAATGGTGGCGTCTTTCGTATACTTTTTTCTGGCGGTCCGCCTCCGGCGGAACCCCGAATAGATGCTGGAGCGCATCGCGTCCCGTCGGCCCCAGCTCGATGTTCGGTGGAGGCTATTTTCCCCTGGGAGATCTCCCTCCACCTTGGGCTCAAGAGAATGTGGGGGAGAAGGCACAGGCCCCTGATGTCTGGCGACGGCTGAGATGGAGCAGATCGACCGATGCCGACGGCGAAAGCGAATGTGCGAGAGATTCTCCTTCAGATTCCTTGCACCGGCGGCTGGAGATACGCCGCTTCCTAGATGCCATGGGCCAACTTGTTGGCCCATGCTTCGTCGGCGAAAGCCATGGGCAAACAAGTTTGCCCATGGCTCCCATCAAATCACGAGGGTCGGATTGCCAGCACCTTGGAGCGGTCTGATCACCGCTGCATCCAACCATCCCCTCGCGCCCCAGTGTCGAAAATCCGCAACCATCCGAGAAAAACCATCGATTTGACTGCGAAAGGGCACGTCATGACCCCCTTCGCGCATCGGCCCGGAGGATGGTATAATCCCCGTGAGAGTTGGTGAGCCGTCGTGAGTCGGCCCTGATGCCCGGGGAAGCGGAAGAAGGCATATGTCACAAGTGTTGTCGCAGAGTTTGGGTCAGTTCATGCGATTGGAGCAGCGGCTCACGCCGCAGCTTATTCAGTCGATGGACATTCTCCAACTCAACGTGATGGCGCTCGAGAACCGCCTGGCCGAAGAGCTGGAAAAGAACATCGCCCTGGAACTCCAGGAACCCGACGCCGAGGAACTGGCGGGCGGTGACAATGTGCAACGCGATGATCGCCCCGGTGAAGACGCGGAATCCTTCAGCCGACTGGAGCGCCTGGTCCGCGAGAGAGATTTTGACATCGATGCCATCGGTTGGTCGAATCGCGTGTCGCGCGGGGCGATCGACTCCGAGCGCGACCCGAAGATGGAAGCGATGGCCAACACGGCCAGCCGACCGATCGGGCTTGACGAACACCTGCTCCACCAATGGGGCGAGCTGGAACTCGACGCCCCAACGCTTCGAGCCGGGGAAGCGATCATCTATCACCTGGACGACGACGGGTATCTTCGTACCCGCCTCGAGGAAGTGGCCGACAGCACTCGCCCGCCGATCGCCATGGAGGTGTTGGAAAAGGCCCTGTACGCCGTGCAGCGATTGGAGCCTGTCGGTGTAGCGGCTCGGGACATTCAGGAGTGCTTGCTTACACAGCTCGAGTCCCTGCCGGGCGACAACGCCATCGAACAACAGTTGATCGAGCACCATTTGCACGACGTGGTCAAGAACAAGTACCCGGCCATCGCCAAGGCTACCGGGTACTCCGTTGGTGAGATCACCGAAGCGGTCAAGGTGATCGGGACGTTGCACCTGCATCCTGCCCGCCTGGCCATCGACCAGCCGGCCCCGCGGATTGCTCCGGATGTGATCGTTGATTATGCCGATCAGGGCGGTGGGCTGGAAGTGCGGCTCACTCGCGGCAACGACCCCAAGCTGCGAATTTCCAAGCATTATCTGGACATGATCCGGGCGGCGTCGAACAACAAGGAGGTGCGCGACTTCATTCGCCAGCATCTGGAAGGGGCCAAGTCGCTGATCGAAGCCTTGAAGTTTAGGCGCAGCCGCCTCGCGGAAGTAGCCGAAGCCATCGTCGAGCGTCAGAAGGAGTTCATCGAGCGTGGCCCGCAGGCCCTGAAAGTGCTGCGGATGAGCGAATTGGCCGAAGCACTGGAGTGCGATCCCTCGACTATTAGCCGGACGGTGGCCGGAAAATACATACAGACGCCCCGAGGGATCTATCCGATGCGCTACTTCTTCACCGGCGGGGCAGACACCGGCAACGGCGAAGCGACCAGTTGGGATAGCGTGCGTCTGCGGGTCAAGGAACTCATCGCCGACGAAGACCCCAAGCACCCGCACAACGACGATCAGATCGCCGCCCTGTTGGCCAAGGAGCACATCGAAATATCCCGGCGTACCGTCGCCAAGTACCGCCAGCAATTGGACATACCCAACGCCCGTCAGCGAACGGTCCACGAGTAGACCTTCTCATCACTTTCATCGACGGAATCACCGCCCGGACTGGCGACGGATCGTCATGTCGAAGCCGCGCACCATCGGCTGATAGAGGGCGCTGTACCCGATAACGGCGTAGAGCCCGCCGGCCATGAGCGTGCCCAGAAATGAGAAGACCCGGGCGGAAGAGGCCCCGGCGGAAAACGCCCCGGGGGTATCGAACAAGGCGTGGTGATCCAGCAGGGTGGTGATAGCGGTGTAGGGCGCTAGCGGCCCGAACATTGCTCCGCCACCGCGCCCGATGCTGGCCACCAGCGCGTAGTTTATGAAGGCGGAGGTGACCGCGAAGCATAGTATGAGAACCGTGACGCTGACCATCACCGCTTGAACCGTCTTGCGGGCGTGCAGCGAGAAGCGCATCCCAATCAGACAGGTGAATGCAGAGAACATGACCATGGAGGCCCCGACCTCCAGGCCGGCCTCCACCGGCACCACCACCTCCTTGGCTCCGCGCAAAACACCGCAGACGCCGAACAGCAGCACAGTACCCACCGGGACCGCAATCATGGGCAACGAAAAGCTGACCAGTCCGCGGAGCTTTCCTCGGATCAAGTCCCGTGCCTCCAAGGGTGTGGTCAGCATGAGATCCAGCGTTTGAGACTCCTTCTCCTTGGTGATCGCCGAAGCCGACGTGTTGCTCACCAGAATCAGGATCGTCCCGAACTCGATCAGGATCAGGTTGACCAGCCATAGGCGCGTGTCGGCGACCGTCCAGCCGGTCGGGCTGCGCAGGTGTTGAATCAATAGCAAAATGGCGACCGCTACGCCGCCGCACAGCACGACGTAACGGGCGATGCCGCGACTGGTGGCCGACGCCCGGGCCGCCGCTTCGCGCCAGGCCACGGGATTGCGCCATACGCGTCTGGGTTTGCGGCGCAGATCGCCCTGTTTGGTGCGGCGAAAACGATCCAACAATCGCGTCAGCCACGTGGTCTCGCCGGTGCGCGAGCCGCGTCGCACGAAAAACATGCTCAAGACGGTCAACGCTGCAGCGGAAACGGTAGTAAGGGTTACATAGGTCGTATGGGGGTAAGCGATGAAATACTTGGCCAGCGCGCCGCGGTCAGCCACTTCAGCCAGGGCTGGCGCCTGAATCCGATTCAAGGCCACGTCCAGGGCGAGAAACGGGTGAAACGCCGCCAGCCAGCTCAATTGCTGGCCGTCTACATTGATCGGAGCCCCGGCGATCCACGTTCGAGGCCACATTCCCAGGGCATAGACACTGAGCAGGTACATGGCAATCAATACATAGAACGAGAAAATGGTCCGTCGCGTGCCGACGCCCATCATGCTGACCGCGATGGCCAGGGAACCGGTCAGCACCGCGGTCGATGCGGAGATGGCTGTACTTTGCCAAATCTGCGAAACCGTTACCCCGCCGTAGAGCATGGTTATGCAGAATATAGGCAAACCGGCGAACAGGAGCATGAGCACGAAGAAGAGTCGGCTCATCAGCGATCCGAATACAATTTGGGCGTTGGACAGCGGTGTGGTCAGCAGGATGTTGAACGTTTGGGCGTCCTTCTCCTGGGTGATGGCTGCCGCGGTGAACACCGGAGCCAGCAGGCACATCATGGCGAGTTGGGCCCGTGATGCCCATTCGAACATGCGCGAGGCCCCCTTGGCCAGGTCGGCCAATGACGACGACGCGCCCCCCGATACCGAGAACGTCATGACGACGACCAGCAGAACCAGAAGATAGATGACCCGAAGCCAGAGATGTCGAGGCCGGCGGCTCATTCCATGTACCACGCGAACCAGAATGGGATTCGCCGGCAGCAAATGCCACAGCCAGAGACCGAGATTGTTTAGCACGTTCATGGGAGGACTCAGGGTTCAGAGTTCACTGTTTAGGGTCCAGGTCCAGGGTCCGATTCTTCGGCATCGCGACCGACGTGAAGGTCGGTCCCACTCAACGGCGAGCGGCACATGCGTCCCGTAGGGACGTGGCGACAATAGCCCAGCGATTCATCGCTGGGACTCGCACCGACCGGCCGTTCCCAGTCCCGTCAGGGACGGCTGAGCGCTAACCCCACACATGGGCTTCATCATACTGGATACCGTGCCGATTGAGAAATTCACGGTACTCGTCCTCAAACGAATGCGTCCGATGATGCTCGACTTGGCGCTCGATGTACCGAACGGTTTCCGGTATTCCGGTAACGCCGATACTGAAGGCGCCGTAGCCTTCTTGCCAAGTGAACGCCGCCTGTGCCGCAAAAGTATCGTGGACCCACTTCGAGGATCCGCCTTTGATGAGCTGCGCCGCCTTGGAAACGGACATCGTGGCCGGCAGTGACATCAGAACGTGAAGATGATCGTCGGTTCCACCGACGGCGATTGCTTTCATCCCGTGTTCCCTGGCGATTCCGCCGAAGTACGGATAGAGTCGGGCCCGAAGGTCGGAGGGGATTGACTTGCAGCGGCCTTTGGTGCTGAATACGTAGTGAATCAGGCAACTTGTGTACGTGTGGGGCACCTAACATTGACTCCATGTAATCAGTCGTCCCTACGGGACTAGTCTTCTCTGGCCTTCCAGAACCCGGCGTTGAAACGCCGGGCTATTCTCGCGCCGCCCCTACGGGGCGTTGTGGTTGCCGGCACTCTCCAAAAGTGCGACCCTCCATTGTACACGGCTGACGTGTTACCCGAATTCAGAACGCTCAACGCTACTCCCTGAACCCTGAACCATCAAGCCTCTATTGCACCAGGCCCTTGGTCAAGCGCATGAAAGCCGTTTCCAGGTTGACCTCTTCCTCCTTGATTTCACGAAGTTTGAAGTTGTTCTTGATTAGTGCGGCGGCGATGGCATTGAAGTCATTAGTATCTGTTTCCAGTTCCAGGATGATGCGCCCGTCGTGTTGAGCGACGGACTTCACGCCCGCCAGGCGCTTCAAGAAGGTGGCAGCCAGTTCCTGCTGCTCAGCCACACGCACGTGAACCCGTGTTCCCATCTTGGCCCGGGCTAGCACTTCCGAGATCGGGCCGTGGAACAACAACTCGCCGTGTTCGATGATTCCGATCGTGGTGCATAACTCGGCCAGCTCGTGGAGGATGTGTGAGCTGATGATGATCGTCTTGCCCATGCGGTGCAGCTCTTTGAGCAGCTCGCGGATCTCGATTCGGGCACGCGGGTCCAGACCGCTGGCCGGTTCATCCAGCAGCAGAACCTTCGGATCGTGCAGCAGAACTCGGGCCAGGCTCAGGCGCTGCTTCATGCCCCGCGACAGCGAGTCCACCAGGGTGTCGCGTTTGTAGCTCAGGTCGGTGAGCTCGAGCACGTCGCCGACGACCCGGTCGCGCTGTTGGCCGACGATGTTGTAAGCGCTGGCGAAGAACTCCAGGTATTCCTGAACGACCATGTCCTCATAAGCTCCGAAGAAGTCGGGCACATAGCCGATCAGCGGGCGAATCTTGCGCGACTGAAACCCCACCACGTGCCCGCAGACTCGGGCCTCCCCCCAGGTCGGTTGCAGCAGAGTGGCCAGTATCTTGATCGTAGTCGTCTTGCCCGCTCCGTTGGGGCCGATGTAACCGAAACATTCCCCTTCCTCGATTTGCAGGTCCAGGTTGTTGAGGGCTACCAGCTTGCCGTAGCGTTTCGTCAAATTGATGGTCTGTACGATCACCGGCGGGCTCAGCCTCCGTCCTCGGAACTCTGAATCAAGGGAATGAGAAAACGGTACAGAGTAAGACCTTGGGTCGGTTTCACCGGGGTGAACCTACCGTTTCCGCTTCGGGTACACAAGATGACCGGGCCGGTGTGGTCTGGCGACTCCTCGGCAAATCCGATGAACAGGGCGGTTCGACGGTCGATTCGATCGCTGATATCCAGACATCGCAGCCCGGCCCTGGAGATTTTCGTTTTGCCGAAGCCGAATCCCATCATACCCCCGGAGAAGGTCCGGGCGTCCGATGCCGTCGTAGCCGAGAGCAGAACGTCCTGATACACGCCCCCACCGAAGTCGACCTGGCTTACCCCCTTGGCCTGGCGCAGGACACTGGTCCAGGAGCGTCCCCATTGACTCTGGCGGGCATCGAGCGTGCGCTTGCTCCATTCGGTGAAGGGTATTCGAGCGAGCGGTCCGCCGGATTCCGGGGACAGGTACAGGGTTTCCAAGTCGAACGACTCACCCGCCGCCAGGGTGCCGATGCGATGCACGTAGATCCATTTGGACCTCTCGCCACCGAGGTAGAAATCCTGGTTGTAGACGTCACGAAGCGCATGGAAGATCAGACAGTTGTGTAAGGTGAATGGCAGGCCGTTGGTGACGGTGCCTCTCAGCTCCATCCTGCGGACCGATCGCGATGCGGCCTCTCCCGACGACTCCCAATCTTCGTCCGACACCGTGCCGTTGGCAGGGTCAGTTGCGTCGGACAAAGGCGGCACTTCGGCTCGGATCTTGGCCAGGATGGTTCCGGGCAGCTCGCCGAACCAGCGGGCCTCCAGTTGTTTCACCGTAGCCCGCAAGCGCACGTTCTCGAGCACGGCCCGCGCCGGGCGAACGGTGTACGGCGTGGGATCGGTGTACGCCCCCGCCTGACCGTCCAGGCTGAGGACGGCGGGAAGGGGTTTGAGGTAGCAGGTCGTTTCGGCGGGCTCGTTCATCATGGCGTAGTCGCCCGGTATCCAGATGTCCAGCGTGGTGTCCATGGTGGCCCGAAGGCCGCAATAGCTGATCGCTCGCACGAACCGATCGCCGGCCGTCCCGTCGACGACGGTGATATGTTCGAGCTTCTGACCGAAGCCCCGCGTTGATTGTACGGCGGCCAGGCTGACGATCGTCGCGACCACGGCGACGGCGGCGAACGCGCTCCAATTGTGCTTGCTCCAGCCGCGGGATTTGAGAAACCACCAAACTCCTCCGGTGCTCAAGCCCACATAGGCGACCAGAAAGACCAGGGCCACGGCCAGGTAAACTCCGCCCGTACCTGAAAACCCGATCGCCCGTTCGACGTGCTTGAAAACCGGTTCGAGCGCCGCAATGGATTGTTCGCTATCCGGATCCACCGGGCGAAGTTCCAGGACGATGTTCCAGAACTTCACCGCATCGCAAGGCCCGGACAGGAGGTCGCGTACCGACGCAGCGATGAACACCAGTCGGCCTCGTCCCAGCCCGCGACTGGAAATCAACGGTATCGGCACGGTCGATTCGCCGACGGTTTCCTCGAGGATGACGTGCCCGTCGGGTCGCACTCGACATCGGGCGATAGTCAGCTTGGATGGGAGTTCCGGTTCGGGCACGTCCTTGCTGCGGAGATACTTTGTTCGCAACGTGGGCAGGTCGTCGATCGCCTCGACCGACTCGATCTGAACCGGAAGCAAGGAGCCAAACGGCTTGGTGTCGCCCAGCGTGCCAGCGGTGCGTCCGGCGGCCAGAATCAAGTCGCCGCCCTGGTAGGTCCATTCGACAAGGGCTCGCGCTTGGGCGTCGCTGAGCCGCGTCGGATCGGCGTCGTCCCACACGATGACATCGATCATCTCCAGGCCCTGCCACAGATCGGGCAAGCCGGCCGGGGCGATGTGGGCGACCCGGTTGTTCCGCTCGTACTTGCCGTACATTGCCCGCTGACCCACCTGGCCGATCTTGCCGATCGTGCCCTCCCCCACCGAGAGAATGGCCCGGTCATCTTCGCCAACCTCGATCAGGTTTTGGGGGATGGGCAGGGTCCGCTGGCGCGCTCCCTGGGATATCACCTCGACCACGCTGCCCAACTGCCCGTCTTGGGTTTGAGAGAATAGCTGCACCTGCACGAATGGGCGGTCCGCCGAGCCGGTAGGGTGGGCCAGGGCATATAGTGTGTATCGCCGAGGGGAGGCCTGCGAATCGTTGGCCTGGATCAGATGCACCTCCACCTCATCGACCGGGAAGTCGCCGTCCCGGTCGGGCTGTTGGAGGCGGAGTCGCCCGTCGAATGCGGTC
This sequence comes from Planctomycetota bacterium, assembly GCA_022562105.1. GTDB lineage: Bacteria > Planctomycetota > Phycisphaerae > UBA1845 > UBA1845 > JADFPW01. Next base: position 6,201 of record JADFPW010000037.1, on the reverse strand, counting down.
TGATTCAACAGGGCGATTTCAACGACGACCGGCGTCCAGGCGCCCTGTCGGTATCCCCACCCGTTTTGGAATGGATATCCGATGGCGACGATGTCGGCCAAGACCTCGGCCCGTGCAGGCGGAGCGGCGGCCAACAACGTGCTCAGGATAATCGCCATCCAGCCGGCCCGAGCGAGTCCCGGTTGCTGCGGCCGTCGGGGATGGCCCTGGCAGCACCCGGAGGCAGGATCCGCGATTCTTGACTCGATTGGCGACATAGACCTCTTCGGCCCCCAAAGGCAAACCAGGAGATTGTACAGTCTGCGATCCTGCATGATGCTCCGCCTATGGGACAACGGTTCGTCGGTCCGCCTGTCCCCATCTCTCTCAATGACCTGATTCCGAGTCATTCTAGTGTGTCGCCACGCTCAAGTCTGCGGGTGGCATGGGCAAACTTGTTTGCCCGTGTCTTCCGGCGACGAAACACCGGCAAACCAGTTCGCCCATGCCACCCCTGGCACACCCCGCACGACCAGCGGTGACGGCGCATTAGCCGTGCCGAGGAGGGTCGCCAACCGGATTCGTCCCTTGCGGCCGACTCGCCGGTGCTGACTTTCGGGAAAGGGTCACAAATCTTCCGCTGGGGCCTTGACGTGGTCGGACGACCTGTTATCCTCCCGGGCGCGGTGACCATACGTGCAGGGCCACACCCGTTCCCATTCCGAACACGGCCGTTAAGCCTGCACGGCCGATGGTAGTCGTAAGGCGAGAGTAGGTGATTGCCGTATTTTTTTTGACCCGCCCGCAAGGCGGGTCACTTTTTGCGCGTCTAGACACTGGCGGACAAGCCGCTAGTGGCACCCACCACTGGTGGATCCGCGGGAGGCGGACCAGTGGCACCCGGGGCCACGGCCTGGAGTACCAGACCGTGCCACGCGTGTTGGTATTAAGGGAGTTCCCTGCCTATGTTCCATCAAGCGTCCAATGGCCATCGAATCCGCGCCGGCGTTGTCCTGGGGATGGTGTGGCCCGTTGTGGCTGCCGTTGCTTCGATGGCTGGTGCCGCCGAGCCCGATGACATGAACCCCTCCAAGATACAAGAACATACAAATCGCCTGATCCACGCGACCAGCCCGTACCTGGTGCAGCACGCTCACAATCCGGTGGATTGGTACGAATGGGGGCCGGAGGCGATGGCCAAAGCGGTCAAGGAAGACAAGCCCATCTTCCTGAGCATCGGGTACTCCGCCTGCCATTGGTGTCACGTGATGGCCCACGAGAGCTTCGAGGCCGACGATGTCGCCGCCCTGCTGAATGCACATTTCGTGAGCATCAAGGTGGACCGCGAGGAACGGCCGGACATCGACGAGATCTACATGCACTACACGACACAGCGGACCGGCAGCGGGGGTTGGCCGATGAGCCTCTTCTTGACACCCGCGGGCGTCCCATTCTGGGCAGGTACCTACTTTCCTCGGGAGCAGTTCAAGGAGATTCTCAGCGGCATTCACCAGGAGTGGCAGAATGAGCGCGACAACATTCTCAACCACGCCGGTCAGGTGGAGAGTTACCTCAAGACCTGGGCCAAGGGGAATGATCCGCTGGCCGACGTCGCCCCGCAGGAGGCGATCTCCAAGGCGGCGAACTTCTTCGCCGACCGGTTCGATCCCCAGGACGGCGGGTTCAACAGCGGCGGCAACAAGTTTCCCCCCTCGATGGCCATGGAGTTGATGCTGAGAGAATACGCTCGGACGGGGCAGGATCGGCTGCGGCAGCTGGTCGTGCTGACCCTCGACCGGATGGCCCACGGGGGGATCTATGACCACCTGGGAGGTGGAATCTGTCGCTACAGCACCGATCCGAAATGGCTGGTGCCGCACTTCGAGAAGATGCTCTACGACCAGGCCCTGGTCAGCGGCATCTACCTGGATGCCTACCAGGTTACCGGGAAAAGGCTCTATTCCCGCGTGGCCCGCGAGATTTTCGACTACGTGATCGGCGATCTCCAGTCGCCCGAGGGCGGGTTCTATTCGACACGCGACGCCGACAGCGAGGGACTGGAAGGAAAATACTACATCTGGACCGTCCCGGAAGTGGTCGGCGTGCTCGGCGATGACGACGGGCGACTCTTCTGCGAGTTCTACGATGTGACCGAGCGCGGCAACTGGTTCGAGTCGCGTGGACATGCCCCAGCCGGGGCGAAGAACATCCTGAACATCAAGGAGCCGATCGAGGAATTCGCCGCCGCCCGCAGCCTCGACGCGACCGAGCTGGACCGGCGATTGGCCACGATGCGGGGCAAGCTCCTGGCGGTCCGCGCCGAACGCATACCGCCTGGCCTGGATGACAAGGTCCTGGCTAGCTGGAACGGACTGATGATCGCCAGCCTGGCCAAGGGAGCCCGGGTGCTGGACGACCCGCGTTACGCCGCCGCCGCTGGCCGGGCCGCTGATTTCGTGCTGAGCAAAATGCGCAAGGACGGCCGCCTGCATCGCAGCTATCGGAACGGGACGGCCCACCTCACCGCCTACCTGAGCGATTACTCATGCATGATTGAAGGGTGCCTGAACCTCTACGAGGCGACCTTCGATGTACGGTGGCTGGACGAGGCGGTTGCGTTGAATGACGTATTGACGGCGCACTACTACGATCCCAGTGGCGGAGGATACTATTTCACGGCTGACGACGGCGAGGCGCTGATTGCCCGATCCAAGAGCCCGGATGACGGTGCGGTTCCGTCGGGCAATGCCGTTCAGGCCGCCAACCTGATTCGAATGGCCATCATCCTGGATCGCAAGGATCTGCGCGAGCAGGCATCGTCCATTTTCCGGGCGTTCGCGGCCGGCTTGACCCAATCGCCGTTCACCCGCGAACGGTCGCTGTGCTCGCTGGACATGTACTACGGCCCGGTCAAGGAGATTGTCCTGGCCGGTGTCCCTTCCGAGCCCAGGACCCAGGAGCTGATTCGTACGGTCTATGGGCGATTCCTGCCCAACAAAGTCGTCTGCCTCTCGCCAGTAGCTGAGTCGGCTCGAAAGGCTCTTTGGCCTCGCATCCCGTTGCTCAGGAATCGCACGCCGATTCGCGATGTTCCGGCGGCCTACGTCTGTGAGAACTACGTCTGCCAAAAGCCGGTGACCTCGCCGGCCGAGCTTGCCGCTCAACTGACGCCTCGATAAGCTGCGGGTCAACCAGCCGGGGCGCGGCGGCCGATGAATACCAGGGCGCTTGGGTGCAGACCACCGCGCTCCCCTGGAATGCCATCCCGCTTGGAGGCCGAAGACATGGAGTATATTTCCAAACGAACAGCGTGCGGGGCCGCCATCTTCCTGTTGATCTGGACGGTATCCGTGGCGCGGGCCCAGGAGTCGGCGAGCACGGAGTCGTCTGAGAAGCAAGCGGATGCCGGCGACGAGTCGGGCACTGGTGGGCAAGCCACCAGTGGCACCCGCGTGTCAGGCGGAACTGCCGCGACGCCATCGGATGCGGCGTCCGAGACGGACGAGTCGTCCGCTGAATCCGACGACACTCCGCGTACGACACGGCAGCCGACTGTCGCGGAAATCCTCCGGGCGTTCCAAGAGTCGGAGCGGCCCGTATTGACGCCCATCGGCGGTGTCCGAGGCGGGCGGGGCGGCGGATCCGGTGCGCGAGGTGGTCGTGACCAAGAGTCCGGTCGCCACCACCCCAGGCTGCCCGATGGCCACTACCTCGTCGACCGGGCCGGATGGCTGGGGCAGGAGGGGCCGTGGTATACGTTTGTATTCGAGTCGGAGGATGCCCAAGATCCACAGCCGCCGATGAAACTGCTGCCCAACCGAATGTTGGAGCGGATGGTTCGTGAGTCGGAAGGGACCACCGAGCAGGTCAGTTTCAAGGTTTCGGGTGAGGTGACCGACTTTTTCGGCGAGAACTTCCTGCTCCTGCGCAAGTCCCTGCGGAAGCGTGACCTGGGCAATCTCAAGAGATAACATTCGCATGAGTGTAACGACCGAACGTACCGAGAAGTTCACCGTCATCAAGCCGCAAGGCGCAATGCAGCGCGAGACGGCGGAAGAGATACTCGAAGAGATAGGGCGGGTCGTGGATCAGGACGTCAAGCGCATCGCCCTCGATCTATCGCAGGTGGACGTCGTGGATTCGCACGGGCTAAGCTGCATAATCAACGCGGTGACTCGGGCGCGTTTGCGGGAGGCGGAGGTCGTACTGGTCGGCCCCACGCCGTTCGTCACCGGTCTGCTGCAGGTGACGCGATTGGATCAGTGGTTCGACATCTTCGAGAGCATGGCTGACGTCGAGCGACGGTTCGCTGACGAGTAAGATGAACGGACGCGTCGTGCTGGTAACGGGGGGCGGAAGGGGCATCGGGCGGGCCATCTGTCAGCGCTTCGCCCGCGAGGGCTGCCGCGTGATGGCGGTGGCCCGATCCGCCGACGAGCTGGCCGAAACCAAACAACTCATCGAGGCCGACGGCGGCCAGTGCTCAATCCATGCCACTGACTTGGGGATGTGCGAATCGGTCAGGGAGATGATCGACACGGCGTGCAAGCGGTACGGCCGAATCCACGTCCTTATCAACAACGCGGGCATTGCTCCACGAGCCGCCATCGACGTGTTCGATCCAGCCACCTTTGGCGTCATGATGAACATCAACGTCGATGCCGTCTTCGCCGCGTGCAAGTACGTCTGGCCTATCATGGCTGAGCAGGGCGACGGGGTGATCGTGAACCTGTCATCGGCCGCCGCGGTGGATCCGTTTCCCGGCTTTGGCCCCTACGGAGCGTCCAAGGCGTGGGTCAACGCCTTCACTCGGGCGCTGGCCGACGAGGGGCGCGAGCAGGGCATTCGGGTGTACGCGGTCGCTCCCGGTGCGGTGGAGACGCGCATGTTGCGTGGACCGTTTCCCGACTTTCCGGAGGATCAGACGTTGGCCCCTTCGGAGGTCGCAGACCTGGTCTATGGAGTGGCGGACCCGACCGGCGACTTTGCATCGGGCCATGTGATCGACATCAGCAAGTAACCATCCCCCGGCGGAGCGCTTCCATGGAATACAGTCTTACATCGGAACAAGAAGAACTCAAGGATGCGGTCATCAAGTTCGCCCAGGCGGAACTCAACGACGACATGGTGGAGCGCGACCGGGCCGGCACATTTTCGCACGAGGGTTGGAAGAAGTGCGCCGAGTTCGGCATACATGGGATGCCCATTTCGGAAGAGTTCGGCGGTGGTGGGCTGGATCTGACCACGACGATCGCGGTCATGGAAGGCCTGGGCTACGGCTGCAAGGATCAGGGTCTGATTTTCTCCATCAACGCCCACATGTGGACCAACTCGATCCCGTTGCAGATCTTCGGCACCCCGGAACAAAAGGCCAAATACCTGCCTGGCTTGTGCAACGGTGATCTGATCGGAGCCAACGGGGCCAGCGAACCGGAGTCGGGCTCCGACGTGTTCGGCATGGCTACCACCGCAATCAAGGATGGGGACGATTACATTCTCAACGGCACGAAGACGTTTTGCACCAACGCCCAGGTGGCGGATCTGGTGATGACCTACGCGACGTTGAATCCCGAATACGGTCTGATGGGGATAACCGCGTTTCTGATCGAGAAAGACATGCCCGGATTCTCCATCAGCAAGAAGATCGAAAAGATGGGCCTGCGCACGTCGCCCATGGCTGAATTGATCTTCGAGGACTGTCGCGTTCCGGCGGCCAACGTCCTGGGACGCGCCGGGCGCGGGGCGGAAGTGTTCAACTGTTCCATGGAGTGGGAGCGCAGTTGCATTCTGGCGAGCTGTCTGGGGACCATGCAGCGCCAGCTCGAGCAGTGCATCCGATACGCCCAGACGCGCAAGCAATACGGGAAGGCCATCGGCAAGTTTCAATCGGTGGCCAACCGAATCGTCGACATGAAGGTGCGAATCGAGACCGCCCGGCCGCTGATTTACAAGATCGGGTGGCTAAAGGACCAGGGAAAGTCGGCGGACATGGAAGCCGCCCTGGGCAAGCTGTACACCTCTGAAGCGTTCGTCAAGAACTGCCTGGACGCCGTGCAGATTCATGGCGGGTACGGGTACATGACCGAGTTCGAGTTCGAGCGCGAGCTTCGCGACTCGGTGGGAAGCACCCTGTATTCGGGCACCACAGAGATTCAGCGGAACATCATCGCCCGGCGATTGGGGTTGTGAGTGAGAGCAACGCGAGCCGCGGACTTCAGGCCG
>JADFPW010000375.1 GCA_022562105.1 Planctomycetota bacterium | reverse complement strand
AATTCACGCTCGACTTTGCGACGCAACAGGACGTCGTTCTGTCCATCGACGTGGCCGCGGACAACGCCTCCAGTTACTTCCTCAATGGCAATGCGATTGGCAGTTCCACCGGATTCGGTGCGCTGAACACGGTCTCGACCACCAACCAGGCCTTCTTCCTCGACGGGCTCAACACGCTGGTCGCCACCGCGAGCAATTCCAGCCTGTGGATGGGTCTATTAGTCGAGGGTGACGTGACTTGGCGGTGTGTAGTTGCTGATCTGTCCACGGGCACCACCGGTGCGACGCCCGATCCTTTCGGGACCATCGATCCCGATTGGACGGTGAACTTCACGCCGACCACCGGGGCCGGTCCGGCGTTCAGCATCGCGCCGGTCACGTCATGGGTGAACACCGCCGGGGCGAACTGGATCGACCCATTCAACACCGGCGGGTCGGATTCGACAGGCTACGATCCGGTCGGAAACTACGAGTTCCAGGTTCAGTTCACGCTCGACTTTGCCACGCAGAGCAATTTCGATCTGACCATTGATACGGCCGTCGATAACAGCGCCACCTTCTTCCTCAACGGTAACTCCATCGGCAGCCCCGGCGGTTTCGCAACGTTGACCACGCTGAACACGTCGAATCAGTCGTTCTTCGTCAACGGGGTCAACACGTTGACGGCCAATGTCAACAACGTGGGCTTATGGATGGGGTTGCTGGTCGACGGAGATGTGACTGCCGATTGCGGTGAGCAGTTGACCGGCGCCTGCTGCATCGATGATCCCCTGATGGGACCGATCTGCATCGAATTGACGCCGACCGAGTGTGCGGACAAGAACGGCATTTACCAAGGCGACGGCGTCCCCTGCACGACCGACCTCTGCCTCGTCACCGGGGCGTGCTGCCTCGAGGATGACACCGGTAATACTATCTGCATCGAGACGACCGAGGATGACTGTGACGACCAAGGCGGGCTGTACCTGGGCGACGGCACGGATTGCAGCGCGGACCCACCCTGCCCGATCGAGGGGGCCTGCTGCACGGAGGACGCCGCGGGTAATCCGCTCTGTTTCGAGACCACCGAGGACGTGTGCGACGAAGAAGGTGGAACGTATCTGGGCGATGGAATCTCGTGCACGCCCAATCCGTGCCTTCCCATTGGGGCCTGTTGCATCCACGATCCGTTGCAGGATCCGACGGACTTCTGCATCGAAACCACACAGGAGGATTGTGCCGATCTAGGCGGCACTTATCTCGGAGACGGCACGCTCTGCTTTGACGGCTTGTGCGAAGATCCCTGCGTCGAGCCACCGGACGACATGATGGCCTGGTGGCCCTTGGATGAATTGTCCGGCACCACCGCTGCCGATATTGCGGGCGGCAATATCGCCAACCATGTTGGCAGCCCGACGCCCGATCCAAGCGGTCAGGTCGACGGCGCGTTGATCGTTGACCCCACCAATTTCCTGCAAGCCAACGGCGTGCCTTTCAACTTTGGGCAAGGGAACTTCTCGATCGACGCCTGGGTCAAGATTGAAACCGGCGGAAGCGGTGAGCTTTGGGTCGTGGATCGAACTCACGAGTTCCATCTGGCGGCCAACCCATACATCTCCTCGCCACCGCACCTGGAGTACGACTGCGGCATCTCCTTCTGGCCCGCACCCCTGGCTGAGGAAGTCTGGACACACCTGGCCGTCACCGTCGAGTGGGACACCACCAACGGCCTGAAACAGTACGTGGATGGAGTCCAGGTCGGAACGGACAACACCTGTGCGTACAACATCAATCACGGGACCATCCCGCTGGGTATCGGCGGCGGGACGGGATTCGCCGTACGACACATCGATGAGGTGGAGATCTTCGATCGAGCCCTTGATCCGTCTGAGATCTTTGCGATCTTTGACGCCGGTCCGGGCGGCAAGTGCAAAGACACCTGTCATGTGCCCTGGGATCTGCCCTACTGCCTCAATCAGACGGTGAACAGTACGGTCCTGTACATCTGCAACAATTCGCCGGTCTCGCACGACTATAGCTGGACAGCGATAACCCTGCCGGCCGACCCGCCGACCTGCACGGTCGACGGCCCGACGGTATTTACGCCGCCGAATGGTACTGTGACCATTCCCGCTCAAACCTGCATCGGAATCCCGATCACCATCGATCGCCCGAGCGGTCTGAATGCGTACGACATAGGTTGCTATGATATTGCGGTCATCAACCTGGATACGAATCAGACCCATGTGTGCAGCGGCTCGGTTTGGGGAACGAACACGTGGTGCGTCACACCAGTCCCCTGGCCGCAGGATCCCATCGGGGTCCCTATCGGTTTGCCGGCTCCTATCGATTGGGAGGTGGCCAACGATGACGACCCGGTCGGCGTGCTTGACTACACCGTCGCAGCCATGTCCTCCATGGACGAAGGCGTTCCGATCAGCCTCAACGGCCTGCCGCCGGGCGAGCCGGTCACCGGATCGGTCGAAGTCGGCCAGGGCGAATCGACGATCGTTTCCATCACCGCCGAGTTCACTGAGCACATGCCGTTCCGCTTCTACGACATCATTTTCGAGGCCGACACGGACGGCGACGGGGTGATGGAGGCGTTGGCCTCGGTAGGCGTTCGTTCATTGTTGCCCTGTGACGGCGATGCGAACCGCGACGGGGCGGTCGATCCGCTCGATAGCGGATTCGTGCTCGCTCGGTTCGGATGTGCGGTCGGGGCCGGCGACGAAGGTTGCGACGCCGCCGATGTCAACAGCGACGGCGCCGTCGACCCGCTCGACAGCGGTTTCGTCCTGGCCCGGTTCGGAACGTGTCCATAGCAGCCCGTTGCATTGGTAGCGGCCGGCGCCTCGTCGGCCGTAGCCACGTGGCTGGGCGGGGAAGAGCGCCGGTATCCGACGTGCCAATCGGTCGTGATCGCGTACTTCAACGGGCTGATAGGAGTGGCGCGTATAGCCCGCGCCCCATCGACGGGTGATGCCCCGTCAAGGAGCGCGCAATCAGAGCGAAACGTGGGTTGAGCGGGTTCACGCTGATCGAGCTGCTGGTCGTGGTCTCGATCATCAGCCTGTTGATCGCCATTCTGATGCCGTCCCTCCGGAAGGCTCGCGAGCAAGTGCGGGCCACGGTATGTCTGGCGAACGTGAGGCACGTCGTGCTGGGGTTCCGCTTGTACGCCGAGGACTTTGGGGTGATCCCGGGAACCTATTGGCAAGGGCCGATCGATCTCGATTGGAGTGGCCGCAACAATGCGACCTACCTAGCCGACCCGGACCAATATGACCATCCGATGGAAACCTCCGTTCTGCGTAGGTACATCTCCAGCGTTGATGCGATCTTCGAGTGCCCCACGGCCAAGCGCGACGCCAACACGTTCTTCGATTACACGGTTATCATTCGCATGGCCGGCGCCAGCCCGGATTTGCGATGGTACATGACATACATCGGCAGGCCGGCCCGACCAGCCGGTTCGTTGCGACGATTCGACGCCCTCCCGTTCCTCATCGAAGAGGACTCCGTTTTCTACAATCAGGGGGTCGATGACGGTTCGTGGGCGAACAACGATCAGATCACCGATCGGCACAACCACGGCGGCAACCTGGGATACCTCGATGGCTCGGCGGGGCGTTTCATCTCGCCCAAAGGGAGCCAGGCCAACGCAGAAGAACCCGAAGACCTGACCGCCCACGATCTTTTTCTCTGGGCCAAAGGGCGCCACTTCGATCTCGCCTCGTCCAACGCCAACGAGTTCGGCTGGGTCAACGACCCGGAGTAACCCCTCGTAGCCAACCCTTTTGTTTCACGTATGGCCGATCTCCGGATTGTAGTTCTCTTGTCTCCACCAAATCCGGCGGCGAGCGCCTCACAGGAAGAGTAACTCCCGTCCGCGCGAGGCGAGCCGCGGCGGGATCGCACGACGGAGAACCGCGGTGGACTTGTGATGGACTCGGAATCCAATAGACTTCCCCGGCAGCGGTCGAGTAGGTCATTGGGTGGGCCGCAAGATTGAGCTCGGAGTTCCTCCGCTGCGGTGGTAGTCGGGCCGATTGAGACGTAGCCAGGAACCAGGGC
>JADFPW010000374.1 GCA_022562105.1 Planctomycetota bacterium | reverse complement strand
GGGATCGGTGGGTGTGGAATGAATGCGGCGGCGTCGATGCTACTGGCCGGGAGGGCCTCGGTGTCCGGCTCGGATCGCCAAACCTTTCCCGGCCTGTCGAAACTGACGGTGGCTGGCGCTGTGGTGAAGGTTGGAGCGGACATCGACAGAATAGCCCCAGATCTCGATCTGGTCGTGGTCAGTGTCGCGATTCCGCAGGACCATACCGAGCTGCAATGTGCCCGCCGCAACGGTACGCCCGTGCTGACCTACCCGCAACTGGTCGGTTTGTTGATGAAGTCACGTTCGGGCATCGCCCTGGCCGGCACGCACGGAAAGACCACCACCACCGCCCTGACCGCCCACATGCTGCGCCACGGCGGGATGGACCCGTCGTACATCTTCGGCGGCACCTCGCCGCAGTTGGACGGAGCTTCTCACCTGGGTCAGGGGCCGCACTTTGTGGTCGAAGCCTGCGAGTTTGATCGTTCGTTCCTCAGCCTCGCCCCCCGGTCGGCGGCCGTGCTCAACGTCGACGCCGACCACCTCGACTGCTTCCGCAACCTCGATGAGATCATCGACGCATTCTGCGAATTCGCCGCCCGAGTCCCGGCCGACGGCCTGCTGGTGCTCAATCATGCAGACGCAGCCCGACATCGTCTGGCGGCAGCCTCGTCCGCCATGGTGGAAACGTTTGGACTCGATGCCGACGCGACGTGGCGGGCGGTCAATCTTCGGGCCGATCGCGGGTGCTGGGCATTCGAGGTCCACTACCGCGGTCAATACGCGCTCGAGACCCGTTTGAATCAGCCGGGTCTGTACAACGTCGAGAATGCCCTGGCAGCCACAGCATTGGCCCATCACGCGGGAGCGGATCCGCAGGCCATCGCCGAGGCGATGGCGACATTCGCGGGTGTGGATCGACGGATGACCTGGCGCGGCCGGCCGGGAGGGGTCAACGTGATTGACGACTATGCCCACCACCCCCGGGCGATTCGCTGCACGCTGCAGGCCCTCAAGGAGTTCTACCAGCCTCGGCGAGTGTGGGTGGTGTTTCAGCCCCATCAGCACTCGCGTACCCGACTTCTGCTGGACGACTTTGCGACCTGTTTCGAGCTGGCCCAGGAAGTCATCGTGCCCGCGGTATTTGAAGCACGGGACAGCGTCGAGGAACGACAACGGACCTGTGGACGCGATCTGGTAGCCGCGATCGAAAATGCCGGCGGTCGAGCGCGATACATGCCGTCGTTCGACGACATTGCGACTTACTTACAACAGCAGGCCCACCAGGGAGACGCGATTGTCACCATGGGGGCTGGCGACATCTGGAAGGTGGCCGATGAACTGGTCCGACACGTGCGCGGAGCGGCTTGACGTCGACGTACCGCTCGGTCCGCTGACCTCGTACCGGGTCGGAGGCCCGGCGCGCTACCTCTACTCGCCGCAGAGTGCAGACGACTTAAGAGCGATCGCCCGCAACGCTCGTCAGGCGGAACTGCCGCTCAAAGTGCTCGGACGCGGGGCCAACGTGCTCATACGCGATGACGGCTTCGACGGAGTCGTCGTGCGTTTGGATAGCGACGGGTTTCGGTCCATGCGCTTTGAGGGCAGGCACGTCCTTGTCGGAGCAGGTTGCGACCTGACGAAACTATGCAAAGCTGCCGCCCAGCGCGGCTTGGCCGGCCTGGAATGCCTGGTCGGCATCCCCGGCACGGTCGGCGGAGCGATTCGCATGAACGCAGGCGGCAAGTTCGGATGTATCGGTGACACGGTGGACCGGTTCGACGTGCTGACGCCCGACGGCCGCGTGGAGTCCCGATCACGGGAGCAGGCTCAATTCGGATATCGAAGCTGTGCCATCGGAGACTCGATCGTCCTCGGCGCCGAGCTGGTGCTGATACGACAGAGCCGGGCGGAGGTCTGGCAACGATACCGCGAGTATTGGGCGTACAAGAAACGCACTCAGCCGCTCGCCGATCGCTCAGCCGGGTGTGTATTCAAGAATCCGCCCGGTCAGTCAGCCGGTCGCCTGATCGATCAAGCGGGCCTCAAGGGCGAGCGGTGCGCGGGCGCCGTCGTATCCACCCAGCATGCCAATTTCATCTCTGTGGACCGCGACGCGGCGGCCAGCGATGTCCTCCGACTGATCGATCGGATACGCGCCCGGGTTAGCCGGCAGTTCGGTCAGGACTTGGAACTCGAGATTGATGTCTGGTAGCCGGCAAGCGGATTAGGGATGAAGGATTGGAAGTAGGGTGGCACGGTCTGGTACTCCAGGCCGTGGAAGATTCACGGTTGACCAGTGACCATCGAACCGGCATTCGTCATGCGTCAGGGGTTAGCGATGGCAGGAGCAGTTCAGGAAATCAAACAGACCGGGTTGGCCTCAACCAGGAGGACGACCAAGCCGGTCCGAACCAAGCTGGACATCACCGTCCTTTATGGTGGGATGGGGCCGGAACGTGAAGTGAGCCTGCAGAGCGGAGTCGCGGTAGCCCAGGCCCTCATTCGCCGCGGTCACTCGGTCGACCTATGCGATCTGACTCCGGACCGACTCGCTGGGCTCGATGACGTCGGTGACGTTGCCTTCATCGCCCTGCACGGCGCCTTCGGTGAGGACGGGACGCTGCAACGGGCACTGGACGATCGCGGGATTCGCTACTGCGGGGCCGACGCCGCCGCATCGTCGCTGGCCATGGACAAAGTCGCCGCCAAACGGCGATGTATCAACGCCGGATTGCCTACGCCGCCGTATGTCGTGGCTACCGCGGAGCAGTCGCAAAAGGGTTTCGAGCGCGCTGTTGCGACCCTGAGACTCCCCGTCGTGGTCAAGCCGACGGATTCCGGAAGCAGTGTGGATACCTACATCTGCCGTTCGGTCGATCCGCTACTAAACGCGATAGACCGTGTGACGAACCAATACGGGCGCGCCCTGATCGAGTGTTGCATCGAGGGCCCTGAGCTCACCGTGGGAATCCTGGACGGGGAGGCGCTGCCGGTCTGTCAAATCCGCACCCGGCGCGAGTTCTACAACTACCAGGCCAAATACCTCGACAACGACACGGAATACCTGTTCGACATGGACCTGCCCGCGACCCTATTGCAACGCGTACAGGAATTGAGCCGGCGTGCGTTCGAAGTATTGGGCTGCCGCGATTTCGGCCGGGTGGATTGGATGGTGGACGCAAGCACTGGCGAGCCTTTCTTCCTGGAGGTCAACACCATACCGGGATTCACCAGTCACTCCCTTCTCCCCAAGGCGGCGGCTCGGATCGGACTCTCGTTCGACGACTTGTGTCAGCGCATCATCGATCTGACCATGGCCCGGAAGCGGTCAGACTGACGCGCCAGAAGTAGCGGCCGGCGCCTCGCCGGCCGAGGATACGCAACTTGGTGTCCCCTGGTGGCGATTCCCTCCCACTGAGGTGGCGGAGATCAAGTTGTTCAACGGACTGCTAACCCGCATATTTCATGAGGCGACGTGAGCGTTGCCAGTCGGTGTAGTGTGCGACGATCGTCGGATTGGCGGTATGGTCCACCGTGGTCGGCGCAGAAGGCCCCCTTTCCCCCACAAGGATTCCGGGTTGTGCCATAGTCAGATTGGAGTGAGGCGACGCAGCAGATGTGCAAACAGCGGCTGGTAGGGATGGTAGCTGCTGAGGTGGAAGACGATCCGTCGAACCGACACGGTCACCCGGGCGGCGATCTTGAACAGCTTGCTGCGAATCGTCGTCACCTGAGCCTTGGCCAACTCGGTGCCCACCAGGCCCACCCGACGCAAATGCTCGATCAGCACGTAGGCCGCAGAGGCCAGCAGCAATCGGAACTGGTTGGCTTGGAATTGGTGACAACTGGTGCGATCGGCGAAGAGGCCCAACTGCTGCTCCTTGATGCGGTTCTCCATGTCCCCACGAGCCGTGTATCGGTCGTCGTAAATCGTCTCGGGGGCTTCGGTTAAGTTGGTCACCACGAAGCGAACATTGGGGCCCTTGGGTAACACCTCCGCTTTGACGATGATCCGACGCTCTCGGTCCCACGTCCCGGCGGCGTAGGTGACCTCGTGGAACCGGCGCTGTTTGACACCGGACT
>JADFPW010000373.1 GCA_022562105.1 Planctomycetota bacterium | reverse complement strand
CCGTGAACTACTCCTGCGTCATGGGCTTGACCGGGGATCTCGGAGGGACGGGCAACATTGCCGCCGACCCGCTCTTCGTGGATCCGCTGGGCGATGATGGAATCCCCGGCACGCAGGACGACGACCTACGCCTGTCGCCGGGTTCGCCCGCTATCGACGCCGCCGACAACGACGCAGCCCCGCCTGATCAGGTGGACCTGGACGGCGACGGGGATACCACCGAGCCCATCCCCTTCGACCTCGACGGGAACCCGCGCTTCGTGGACGACCCGGCCACAGAAGACACGGGCAATCCCGGCGGGCTGGGACCACCGATCATCGACATGGGGCCGTACGAGTTCCAAGTCCAGGACGCCGGCTGCGAAGGGGATGCCAACGGCGACGGTACGGTGGACTCGTTGGACGCGGGTTTCGTCCTTGCCCGCTTCGGCTGTCCGGTCGGCACCGGCGACCCCGACTGCGATGCAGCGGACCAAAACGGCGACGGCCTCGTTGATCCGCTGGATAGCGGGTTCGTCTTGGCACGGTTCGGCGATTGCCCGTAACGGACTTACCGTTCCCCACCACGAGCCCCGCCCCCTGCGATGCTTGAATGCCCAATGAAACACGCCACAAGCCCATGGATCGCAATCCATGGGCCTGACAGCCCCCGCCGCGACCCACCGGTTGAAAACCGGTGCCACACAGCACCTATGCGGTACTTTCGATTCGTGGATCCACGATGGAATACAGTATGTCAACGATCATGTTAAACGCGATCAACATGGCGGAGAAAACCAGCACGGTGGCCAGGATCATGCCGCGGTCGAGGTTCAAGGCGGCGTCCACAAAGTGCCGGCCCAGGCCGGGGACGTTGAAGACCTTTTCCACCACGAACGAACCGGTCATGGGCTGGGCGGTTGCGGGGCCCAGGAGGCTTAGTACCGGGAGGCAGGCGATCTTGAATGCGTGTCGCCCGATGACCTGGCGCGGGGGTACGCCCTTGGCGACGGCGGTACGAATGAAGTCGGATCCCAACACGTCCAGCATGCCGACGCGTGTTAGCCGCGCGATGTAGGCCATGAAGGGCAGTGACAGCGTCAGGGCCGGTAGCGGCAAATGAGCGATCGTTCCCCAGCCGCCGAGTAGGAGGACGCCGGCTACCATAACGAGCGCCGCGTCAGTGCCGTTTCGCCTAGCCATGCCGATCTCCCTGATCCCGCGGCGACATCGTGCGGATCATTAGCAACCCGCTCAACCCGGCAACCGCATAGCAGGCCGCGCTCGCCAGCATCACGGCCCGGTAGCCGATGACCATAGCCAATACAATCGCGGTCGACGTGGCCACCACGGAAGCGACGCCGTTCACTCCCCATGCCCAAGGCGTGAGTCGTTTGGCGTAGCGATTGAGATGGTTCAGGCCAACCGGCATGGGGATGCCCATCAGAAATGCCATCATCAGCCCCACACCTGACAAGAGCCCGATCGCCCCGATGCCCGCGTCCATGATGACCCAGCCGACCCACCGCAACAGTAGAGCAGCGACGGCCACGGCTAGCGGTGCCACCCAAATCCGCGGGCCCACCCATCGCGGGCCCACCGCGCTGCCGATCCCGCTGAATGCCAGCACAGCGCCAATCACGGCGGCGCTGGCGATCACCGGATCACCCAGGTAGTGAATCGCCCGACTGATCAAAGCCATCTCGATACCCATGAACCCCAGTCCGAGGCAAGTAAAATACACGACGGTCCAGAACGTCGTTGGCCAGTGGAATGAATCGCGGCGCCTTTGACCGACGCGGTCCTTGATGACACGACCCAATTCGATGGCGCTTAGCGGCATGAGGATAAGCACAACACCTGTGGCCCCGCCAATCACCAGTGACGCGTACAAGAACAGCCGGCCCATTGCTGCTCGGGTGAGCCAGAGCGGTCCGTAGGCCTGTCTCAACACCCCGATCGCTTCGTCCTTGTAGAAGTCCCAGAAGAACGGGCTGTCGTCGGTGGCAGGACGAACGTCGAACATCCACGATTCGAAGAACGAATGGCGCCGCGTGGAGAGGATTTCGCTCGCCGCGTGGTGCAACCAATCGACACGGCTTCCGGCGGGACCGGACAACGCGTCGGGGTTGTTCACGTATTCTACAGGCAACCCGTCGTACCAAACCGGCGTAAGGTTGAGTTCGCCAATGGCCTGCTCGAGTCTGGCCCGACGTTCAGCGGTCAGAGGTGAGCGCAACGCCATGGTGCACACGCCGAGGTAATCGCGGACCTGGATCATATGGCGTTCGGGGTTCTGCACACCCAGAGATTCGAGTGCCGCAACGAGCGTGGCGAAGATGCGGATGTTCTCGCGTGGTGGTTGCTGAATCCCTCGCGAGACCGTGAGCAGACCGTCCTCGTCCAGTGACTTAAGGCACTGGGCGAATCCCTGGACCGTGGCGAGGTGGTCCTCGGCGAGCCCGCGGGCCCCTGCACCTCCCATCCCCAGCCCTTCGAGCGAGACGACCTGGAGGATGTGATAGTTCCCGCTCGGTTCCTGCTCCACGAAAGCACGCCCGTCTTGCACAAACGTCTGCACCGATGGCCCCTCAAACACGCCACCGCCGAAACGCCGCACAAGATCCAGCAGGGCGGTATTGGGCTGAACGACGTGGATGTCCCTGGCGGCTCTTCGTCTAGCAAGCCACACGTTGACACCATCGGTTTCGCCAAGCAGCAGTACGCGCGGTCGATCCGGCGCGAGACGATAAGGCAAGGCCATCAGCGTGCGATCCATGATGCCGGCCTGTTCGGGTCCGCTGATGCGCAGCACCGATCCGCCCGGGTCGCCATTGATCACCAGGCTGTACATGGGCGGCGGCGCTTCAGCGAGGGCCAGGAAGGGGAGATCGTGAAATAGCTCGCTGGCGTATAGGGCCACGTGTCCGTGCGGGTCGGCCTCCGTCGCCACCCGCTCGGCACTGCCCTGAATCACCAGTTGCTGGAGCCGGGCAGCGTATTTGTGCTGGTCGTAATTTGGAACGAGCGGCCATGCGATGTGTACTCCGACGGCCAAGCCTGCGAGGGTGACTACCACGCCAGTCACGAGGGCGACGGGCGACCGGACCCGCGGCATACTCGCCAGCAGCGCTGCGGAAACGATGGCTAGCCCCACGGGTGGCCAGTGCATCTGTGGCAGGGCAAACCGTGAAACGACCAGGATCGCGCCGATCGCGCCGAGGGCGCTGCCCATCAGGTTGGCCGCGTAGACCCGTCCGGCGTGCTGCCCCGCCACCATCAGCGTCAAACCGATGAATGCTGCCCCGAGGAAGAACGGCACGGCCGCGGCCAGCCAATAGAGCGACCACCAGCCGACCTGTGACCAAAGGTCGTCCGGAATGAACTGGGCGCTGACCGGCAGCAACCTGGCCATTCGCGGCAGCCAGAGCAGTGACATGACCAGCGATATCACGAAGAGCAACATCCAACCAAGGGGGTGACGACGAACCGACCGATCCACCAGGGCCAGAAGCACTCCGCTGGCACCGAAGCCGAGAAGGGCGACACTGATGACCAGATAGCCGAAATGGTGCCAGCTCTCGATGAGTAGCTGGCGCATCAACACAATCTCGTAGGCGATCAGGGCGGCCGAGGTCAGGGCGACCGCCAGCAGGAGACGCAGAGCTGGGCCACCACGGCCTGGAGTACCAGACCGTGCCACCCGGCGCCGGCTGGTCTGGGGCGATACACTCACTTCTGCTGTGTCTTCCCGGTCATGGGGACGAACCGTACCGGCAGGACGCTCCGGCTCCGGCGGCTGCCGTCCGGCTGCTTCTCCAGGATCAACAGGCGCTGCGTTTCATAGATCCCACCGATGGGTATGACCATGCGGCCGCCCGGTTTGAGTTGCTGCCACAACGGCGGCGGAACGTGGCCCGCGGCACAGGTCACAATAATCCCATCGAAAGGGGCATACGCCGGCCAACCGTCATAGCCATCGCCGAGTCGACTTCGTATCGTGGTGTAGCCCAGCTTCGCGAAACGCTGCTCGGCGGTCTCATGGAGCGGCTCGATGATCTCGATGGTGCAAACATAAGGGGTCAGGTCGTTGAGTACCGCGGCTTGATACCCGGAGCCGGTGCCGATTTCGA
>JADFPW010000372.1 GCA_022562105.1 Planctomycetota bacterium | reverse complement strand
CGTACATTGCCCCCGGGCGAGTCGCCCGGGGTTACCATCTTTTGCAGAACGTCGGCGAATTCGCCGGCATCGTCGTCCACCAGGGCCCCCTGCGGGGCTAGCACCTGGACCGTTCCGATCTCTTGCCGCTCTATTTTCACGACAAGATTCCCTCACTGGCTGCAGGCGAGTCGCCCGGGGTTACCTGGTCGAGGGTCGGGCTCGCCGTCGATGTGGTCAACGGTTTGCAATCGCAAATCGACAGTGGACGATGCACAGTCTTCATCGCGCTGTGTCGCCTTCCAACCGGGGAACGCTCGCGTCCCTTCCGATTTGGTCGAACGCGTTGGGGTTGCTTGCAAAGAGGCGCCGCATAAGTTTCTCGAATGAGGCTCCCAAATCGGGATCGACGGTGGTGCCGGCTTCGTCTTTTAGGATGGCCAGCGCTTGGGTCCAACTGAATGCCCCGCGATAGGCTCGGGAGGTGGTCAGGGCGTCGAATACGTCTGCAATTTGGATGATGCGAGCTTGAAGCGGGATGTCCGTACCGGCGAGGCCATCGGGATAACCCTGGCCGTCGAAGTGTTCGTGATGGTGGAGTACGCCGTCGAGGGCGATGGAGAAGTGCGGGATCTGGCGAACGACTTCGTACCCGCGTCGGGGGTGTTCCTGAATATGCTTGAACTCGTCGTCGGTCAGCGGTCCGGCTTTCTTGAGCACGTCGTCTCGGATCCCGATCTTGCCGACGTCGTGCAACAACGCCGACCAGTTGAGGTTCTGAAGCGCTTCTTCATCCAGGCCCAGTTCGCGACCGAGCAGGCCCGCGTAGTAGCCGACGCGATTGGAATGACCTGACGTGTAGGCGTCTTTCTGATCGACGGCGCTGACCAGAGCCCGGACGGTATCGACGGAGGCTTGGCGAATCTCCTCGGTGAGGCGCAAATTGCCGATCAGGTCGCCGCAGAACGAGGATAGAGAGTCGAGCAGGAGCATATCTCCGGAATCGAGTTCGCGCGACGCATTGGCTTGGTTGTCGCCCGACTTAACCGTTCGCTCGACCTGCACCGCGGCGACAAACGTGGACCCACAGAACACCGGGGCGCTCATGATCTGCATGGACGACCACCCCTTCGCGAAATCCGAGCCGCCATCCGTTTGCACCACGACACGCTTCTCATCCCGGCATCGGATCGCCACCTCGAGGGCAAGCTCGGGAACGCTAGGCATCCTGGGGCGGGTGCGCAGGTGGCCATGGCGGTTGATCCATGCCAGGAAAACCTGATCCGGGCCATACACCGCCTGGAGATTGGACAGGAAGAGATCCAGAACCTGCTCTTCGTCGTGATGGGTTCCCAGTTGCCGGGTCAGTTGAAAGACGATTCCGAGTTGCTCGTAGGCTCGAAGCAGTTCATTGCCCATCCCCTCGGATTCGACGCGCGTACGTTCCAGCTCCTCCTGGATGCGCTGGACAGCGGCGTCCGTATTCTGCCCCGACCGACTCGGCCGGGGCGAAGTAGTCTCGACGGGCGTCATCGCTACCGCGTTCCCTCCGCCCGGGGAGCCGCCTCTGCTAGTGCTGAGCTGCTGGCCTGCGGGTCGTTTCCATCGGGCCGATTGGCCAGGGCGACCTCGATCTGGGCCATCAGACGCGATGGGGAGAACGGCTTGGGGTGGATGGAGATGCCCAGCGGGCCGAGCTTCTCGGCGATCTGTATCTGATCGCAGCGGGAGCTAAGGAGGATCATCGGGGTGTTGAGCCCCTGTTCACGGCGCAACCATTGGGCCAGTTCGACGCCGTTCATTTCGGGCATGTTGATGTCGGAGACGATCATATCGACCGACTCGTTTTGGAGGATTTTCGTGGCCATCTTCCCGTTGGAGGCTTCGACCACCTGATGGCCGTTGCGCCCCAGCCACATCGCCAGGACGCGTAGCATATGGGCGTCGTCATCGGTTATGAGGATTCGAGCCATCGTCGTCTACTCCTGCTTCTCAGTCGGCGTGATACTCACGCCCTATTGCACGTGGTGGCTTCGTCGCCCCGTGTGGGCCATGGGCTCCGCCGGCGGCGCATCAAATCGAGCGGTCCGAGGTTGCCATGCTGTTCGCTCCCGACAGGGGTAGCGTCACCACAAAGGTCGCTCCTTCACCCTTGGCGCTCATGACCTCGACGCGTCCGCCGTGACGGGCCACGATCTCCCGAGCGGTGGTCAGTCCGATACCGGTGCCGGTTTGTTGCAACGCCTCCGGATCGCTGCCGCGTTGGAACTTCTCGAAGATCCGCTCCTGATCACTCGGGTCGATTCCGATACCGTTGTCTTTGACGGTCAGGAGCAATTGATCGTCGTTGCTCTGGCACCCGACGCAAACCTCCCCGCCCTGGCCCGTGTACTTCAGGGCGTTGCCCACAAGGTTGTTTATCACGACGGTCAACTTGTCACGGTCTCCACGAAACGGCGGCAGCTTGACGGGCAGGGCCAGTTGCAGGTCGATCCCTTTCTCCTCCGCCAGCCCCCGCAGGTCGCCCACCGCGTCGCCCACCAAAGCCAACACGTCCACGTCGTCGATCAACAACTGCATACTTCCCGCCTCGAGTTGCGAGACGTTGAGGATGTCCTCGATGAGACGTCCCAGGCGGCGGGTCTCCTTGGTGATGACGTTGTAGCACTCGGTGATGACCTTGGGGTCGTCGAGCATTCCGCTGGAGAGCGTTTCCGCGTAGGCCCGAATGTTGGTCAGAGGCGTGCGCAGCTCGTGGGTCACTTGGGAGACGAACTCCTCGCGGGCTCGATCGGCTCGCAGCTGCTGGGAGATGTCTCGCACCAACAGCACACAGCTACCGGTGCGGCGGACGCCCTCCATCGGAAGGACGCTCACGCGATAACTGCTCCCGTCGGTCTCGTCGTCCACCCGTTCAGTGAGGGCCGCGAACCCTCGCTCACCGCCGGCCGAACAGGCCACCGCGGAGATCTTCTCTCCGATCGTGGTGCTTCCCAACTCAGCAAGGTTGGCGCCGACGGCTTGGTCCGCTTGACACCCGAGCAAGCCGGCCCCCATGGTATTCACAAAGGACACCTGCCGATCGGACGTCAGCACGATCACTCCATCCGGAACGGCGTTGAGGGCGTCGGCCAACTCGCCCCCGCCGGTCTTTTCCAGTACGCGTTTCAACTCGGACGACGCCTCGGACCGTACGGCTGACGCCTGGAACTGGGCGGTCAAGTCGATCAGTTGGTTCCACGCGGTGGCCACCGTTCCCATCGAATCGGAAAGACGAAGGGCGGCGAGGTCCGTTTCCAGTTCCTGACTTCGGTTGACCAGGTTCTCGCCAATGCGCGTGACGGCTCGGAGGTGGCTTCGCAATCGCCGGTAGAGCAGAAGCAAGACCGTGACCGACACCAGGATCACCACCAGGGCCCAGAGCGATCCGCGATACCAGAAGGGGGTGGTGGAAATCCCTCCGATCACCAGCTCCAGGTAGCTGTTTGACGTTCCGGCCTCGGTGGCGGGTGGCATCCCGGCGCGGCGGGAGTATTCCAGGCCGTGGATCGGCACACGAATCAACCACGCGCCCCAATCATCCGTTCCGTCCAATGCCAAGGCGCGGGCTTCCAGCTCCGTCGGAGGATGGGTGCCCATCCCCGAATCGAGGGGATTTGACTGGCCGACTTCGTCCTGACTGATGGCGCTGGTCACTATGCCGTCAGCATCCACTACGCGAAGCTGCTGACATGAAAATGTTTGACCGAAAGCTCGCAGGCGGCGGGCGATCTTGGAAGGCTCCGTTTCGGTGCTGACGGTATCGGCCAGCAGGGAGGCGGCCTGCTGGCAGACGCGTCGGTGGTCCGCCACCCGAGCCTTGTCGGACTCCCAGATTGACAAGAACGCAACGGCCAACGGTCCAGCCACAAAGAGGGCGACCAGAGGCAGGCCGATCCACCGCGGAATCTCCTCCGCCAACCAGAAACGCCTGAATTGGGACCAGAGCTGCGACACTCGTGCAAACCTCCCGTGCTGTCTTCCCGCACAAAAACCCTTGTTGTATCGTTCATGGCCTGGTTCCCCTTGACCCGGTGGAACCGTTATCGCGTCGGCGGAATCGACCCCACCCCCCTGGGGCACGACTCGCTTCCCGCCATGGTCCGTTAACGCCACCC
>JADFPW010000371.1 GCA_022562105.1 Planctomycetota bacterium | reverse complement strand
ACGTCAAGGGCACGCTGACCATGGAGGGTGACGATCCATTCCTGATCGTCGATGCCGTGCTGGTGAGTCCCGGAGGCGAAATCATCCTGCACAACGACGGGAATTTGGGGGGGCATTCCAGGTTAATGACGGAGACGCTTTGTTCCGCAACGGCTCGCGCCTGACCTATGACGGGCGCGGCAACTTCCTGTCGCTGCAGCACGGCACGGAGATAACCGAGGCGCCCTCGATCACGTTCCTGGGACCGTCCAGTCTCATCGGACACGGCGAGCATGTTGATTCGGATGACCTCCTGTACGTGTCAGGCAAATACAACATCGACATCGAGAGTGAGGTGAGCGGGGCGGCGCTGGAGTGGGACACCACCGGTCTGGATCTATTCCTCAAGCCCGATTTGCCCGTTGACTTCGAGGTCATCTCTCCGGACAACTGCAACATCATGTTCGTCGATGCCAACGGTGATCTCTTCCCGCCCAACCCCTGCATCAAGTATTGGCGAAGCTTCGAGGTGACGACGGGCGACGTCGATCTGGTGAACAACCATGCCAATCACGCCCCCTTCGGCGAGTGCCCCGCCGCCGCCCTCTACCTGGTGGACAACCTGCTCATTGGGAATCCAGGGATCCTCGATCTCCAAGGTCATGCCATCTACTACGGCGGAGGGCTCACGTTGATCGGGAGCATAATTGACTCGGTGACCGGGACTCCGCGCGTCAGGGGTCTGCGAAAAACGAAGTACGGAGATTTCGACGCCGATTGCGACGTAGACTCCGTCGATCGGGTGCGTCTGGTGGCGGCCTGGAGCGGCTCGGGTGTGGTCACCGATTATCCGCTGGCCGACGGCGACGGTGACTGCGACGTGGATGTAGTCGACATGGCCCTCTTGACCGCCAACTTCGGCACCGCCGTTTGCTGGTCGAGCATTTGAACGACTACTGCGATCTCCCCGACCCGATCACTCTGCTGGACTGTCCAGCGGAGGAGTACGTCCATCCCGATTGTCCCGGGCCGATACCGGATGGCGGCAGTGGTGATGGATTGCTGGGCGGGACGCTCGAAGTCTGGCCCTCGGGCGGAAGCGCGCCGGTGACCGGCCTGGAGTCCGAAACGACCTATGAGCTGCGTTACCCTGACGGAGACTATCCTACGGACGGGTACATCCTGTTTGTCGCCACGGACAACGAGGTGAGCGGGATCTCCGCCGCCGGACCGGCGGACGTCGGTCCCTGGAGCAACACGGGCAATTGCACGTTCCACGATCTGGAAATTGAGGCCGACGCCCTCATGCCCGCGATCGGTTTCCCGGATGGGTTTGCCTACCACCAGCTCGTAGTTGACCAACAGCCCTCGGCCCAGGACGATGAGCTGCTGGGAGAAGGATTCCTATGCACCTTCACTACGAAGGGACCGGGAGAGTTGGGGTTATACCTGATGCTGGAGCGTTCTACGGGCGACGGTCCGGTTCTGGGTGAGGCGTCTGCCATTTTCACCGTGATGGATGCCAATGGGGATACGCCATAGGTGCCCGTCAAGAAAGTAGCGGCCGGCGCCTCGCCGGCCGAGGATCACCGTGTATGATCAGGTAGATGACGTGCCCGGGAAACCGAGGCACGGGGATGAGAGAACAGACGCTCGCACCAGGCGCGATAGTCCAATGATAAGCATCTACGATGAGTAGCACGAAGCGACGACATCGCAAGCACAAACGGGCATCGAGCATCCGCCCTGAAAGCGGTCCGGGGCGATGGGGCAGGGTTCTTCAACAGGGCCGTGCAGCACTCAATCGGCGGACGCTGGTGGTCACGTTCTGGTCAGGTGTGGCCGTCGCCATCGTGTGGGGGATGCGAACGCTCGACCGCAGCGTCCACGCCAACCCGGCGTTCAGCGAGCCGCCACAAATCGTCTTCGTCGATGATGGACCTGAAGTGATGCATGACAAGATGCAAGATCACTTGCAGGGACTTACCGACGGGGCGTGGATCGAATCTACGCTGTGCGCCAGAATCGGCGCTCGTTTAGCGCAGAGCCCCTGGGTCGCGGCCGTGCGTTCGGTGGACAAGCGAGCCGACGGGGTCGTGGAGATCGACTGCGCCTATCGCCAACCGCTGGCCGTACTGCAGATCGGGGACAAGTTCCGCCTGATCGCAGACGACGGCGTGGTGCTGCCGGGTCAGTACGGAACCCACGGCGGTCTGCCGATCATTCAGGGCGTGACCACTACGCTGCCCGCCCCGGGCACGCCGTTGATCGGAGACGATGCCCTAGCCGGCATCGCCATGGTTCGCCTGCTGCGCGACGAAGCTTTTCTCGATCAGATCGTCGCCATCCGGGTGGAGGGCTCAGCCGGTTCGGGTGCATCCGGCGGGCGAAGCATCGAGCTGACCACCGATCAAAACGGCGGCAGGATCATCTGGGGCTCAGCCCCGGGGTACGAAGTCGAAGAGAACACCATCAATCAGAAACTGGCTATTCTTCGCAGCAATATCGAGCGCAGCGGGCGCCTCGATTCGGACTACCGGGTCATCGACATTTCGGTATTCCCCGATCGGTTCATCGTTCCCCGCGGTGCTTGATTGGCCACCCGCGCGACCACTGGGGCGCTGTCCCGTGTGGAATACCGGGTTGAGTGGCACGGTTTCACCCCTGACGGAGCGCTAGCCCTGCAGGAAACCCTCGGCAATCTCGTTTAGCTCCTTGACGTGGGTGACGCTGGAGTCGAAGAGCGCCCGCTCGGCGGTGTCGAGTTCGACTTCGATGATCTTCTCGACTCCGCCGGCCCCGAGCATGCACGGCACACCGACGAAGTAACCACCGACGCCGTATTCGGAGTCGCAATACGCGGCGCAGGGCAGGATGCGCTTCTTGTCGAAGATAATCGCCTCAGCCATCTGAATGCTGCTGGCGGCGGGGGCGTAGTAGGCGCTGGTGCCCATGAGCTTGACCAGCTCGCCGCCGCCCATCTTGGCCCGCTGGATGATAGCGTCCAGGCGGTCCTTGGCGATGAGTTGCGTCACCGGGATGCCCGCCACCGACGTGTAGCGCGGCAGGGGAACCATGTCGTCCCCGTGCCCGCCCATCAGCAATGCGGTGATGTCCTCGACGCTACAGCCGAGTTCCATGGCGATAAACGTGCGGAACCGAGCGATGTCCAAACAGCCGGCCTGGCCGACGATGCGATTCGTGGGGAAGTCGGAGACCTTCCACGCCGTGTAGACCATGGCATCCAGCGGGTTGGATACGACGATCAGCACCGCATTCGGGCTGGTCCTGGCGATCTGCTGGCTGACGCTTTTGACGATCTTGACGTTGGTCTGGATCAGGTCGTCGCGGCTCATGCCGGGCTTGCGGGGGATGCCCGCGGTGACGATCACGACGTCGGAGCCGGCGATGTCCTTGTAGTCGCTGGTGCCGATGACGCTGGAATCGAACCGCTCGATCGGCCCGCAACAGAGTAGATCCAGGGCCTTGGCCTTTGCGACGCCCACTTTGTCTGGAATATCCAGCAGGACGATGTCGCCGAGTTCCTTGCTCGCGGCCCAGTGGGCGCAGGTCGCCCCGACGTTGCCGGCTCCGATGATGCTGATCTTCGCACGCTTCATGATGGCGGGTTTCTCCCAGTCTCAGGATCTATGCAGTCGCGGCCCGGCGTTGGGCCGAGAGAGTGCCGATCATAGCGCCCGCCTGAGATCAGCCCGAGACAAACGCCCAGTGTGCGGTCATATTGCAAGCCCTTACCGTCCAACGGCAAACGCGCAAGGCCGCACTCAGTCGCCCGGCGGATTCTCGGGCGAGAACTCCTCGACCCGCGGCAGTTCTGAGAGCCTGGGCATCGCCCGCTCCAGCGGAACAGCACAGGGCACGCCGCCCTCCATCGCCAACACCAACAGCGGCTGCCCGGCGGGCAGGTCCTCGTTCATCGCCACCACAAGATCCCGCGTGATCTTCCCGGTCGCGAAGTCCATCTGGCGGTAAACCTGGCGGGGAGTTGCGATGCGTGTTGGCGGGGTCACTTTGCCTGCGCGACGAGTCAGAAAGGCCTCGATCAGCTTGACAGCCTCATCCCCCGGCGCGCCTCCTGCCCGCTCACGACAGAACGCTGCCACCGCGCCCCGGCAGAGCGTGACGCCCGGAGCCGCCAGAAACAGATCGCCGGAGAATCCTGAC
>JADFPW010000036.1 GCA_022562105.1 Planctomycetota bacterium | reverse complement strand
GAGGTCGTTATCGATGGTCTTGGGCACATGCACGACGCGCATCACGTCGGCGGCCGCTTCGGCGATAAATCGGGCGCTAAGCGAGGTGTCATCTCCGCCGATGGTGATGAGGTACTCGACGTTCAGGTTGCGCAAGTTCCCGATCACGCGCTGGACCTTGGTCGCGTCGGGCTCGATGATCGAGGCGCTGCTGAGCTTGCCCTCGTCGAGCAGGTTGGTGCGTGAGGTACGCAGGATCGATCCGCCGTCAAAATGGATTCGGGCCACCGTGGCGATGTCCAGGGAGGTTGCGTGGACCGCGGCGTCGAACTCGGACCCGGTGAGCCACTGCAGGCCGTCGTAGAAGCCGATCACATCCAACCCCTGGTTGATTGCCTCGATGGTGGCGGCGCCGATGACCGCGTTGATCCCCGGAGCCGGCCCGCCGCCCACCAAAACGCCCAGTCGTTTGTTGCTCACGCCCGAACCTCCCCGCTCATCTCGTGATCCGGCGATCTCGTGATTGGGTGATTGACCTGACCGATCAATCGCCGACTCACCAAATCACCAGATCGCCAAATCACTGAATCGCCAATCGCTTCTGGGCCGCCTAGAAACTGACTCCCAAGAGGAAGCTGAAAACCTGCTCCTCGTCGTCTTCCTGGGAGCTGATGGGCAGGGCCAGGTCGAATTCCATGGGTAGTGAACCCAGCTGGGTGATCAATACGCGAACCCCAACCCCGACCGCCGCCCGCCAGGTGGTGAGCTCGAAACTGTCCTCCACCGTACCCATGTCTACGAACACGACCCCTCGGATGGCTTGTCCGTGCAGAGGAAAGGAGTACTCGGCTGCAGTCAGGAGCATGAAGTCACCCCCGATAGCATCGTCTTGCAGGCCTTGGCGAGGCGATACGCCGCGGAAGTTGAATCCGCGCATGCTTCCGATACCGCCGGCGTAAAAGCGTTCGAAAATCGGAGCGTTACCGATGATCGCACCGACGTTGGCCTTGAGGGACAGGACGCTCTTTCGCTCCTGAGCGTCAATCTTCATCGTATGGTGCCAAGCGTACCGGCCGGTGAGTTTGGCGAAGAAACGATCCCCGCCCAGAACCCCGAACTGTTCCCAGGAAAATCGCATCGAGTCTCCCTCGGTCGGAAGGAAGCGATTGTCCGTCCGATCACGGGCCAAGGCGATCTTGAGGCTGGTAAGCAGATGGCTGCCTTCGTCGTCGCGAATCCTCCGAGCGGCAAACAGATTCAGATCATCGGCTCGGGCCTCCTCCACGCGCAGGGCGACCTCCCCGTACCAATCCTTCAACCAGGCGGGCCCGGACCAGGCGTCCACCCACGCGGCCGTGAGACGACGGCCGAAGCTGACGTTGGCTCCCGTTCGCCCTTCCGTGTAAGCGTCTCGCCCGCGAGCGAACAAGTAGAGGCTGGTGCCGAAGTGGATGGGTAAATCGAGCAGGTAGGGCTCGGTAAAGTCGATGCGGAAGCGGCTGAGCTGGGTTCCGGGCTGAGCTTCAATTCGCATGCGCTGCCCCGCCCCATGAAACGCCCGTAGATTGACCAACTCGGAGAACGAGCGAGGCCGATCGCCCAAATCAAAGTTCTTGAGGTCCAACACGATCGATCCAATCAGGCCGCTATTGCTGTTCACGCCGGCAGCGAAAATAAAATCGCCCGCCTGCGTGGATTCCTCGACGTTTATCACTATGTCTCGGACGCCGGGCTGGCGACCCACCGGCGTCACCGTGGCCAGGCTGAAGAGCTGCGTTCGAACCAGATCCTGCTCGGCCTGTTTAGCCTTGGGCAGGTTGAAGACGTCACCAGGAAGCAGCTTCAACGCCCGGCGAACCACCTTCTCCTTGGTCGTCTCGTTGCCTCGAACGTACACATGCCCCACACGGAACTGCTGGCCCTCGACGATCTCGAACGTCAGCGAAACCAGGCCTGGGGTCACCGAGAATACGGGCGACGGCGTCGGCAAGTCGGCATAGATATACCCGTTCTCGCGGTATCGGGTTCGCAGATTGCCAATGTCTCGCTCCAGAAACTGCCGACGGAAGAAGTCGTTCGGCTGCAGCGTCATGTTGTCTCGCAGCTCGTCGTCGGAGTAGACGGTGTTCCCCTCCAACGAAATGGATTCAACTCGGTAGCGGGTGGCCTCGCCAATCACGAAGGTCAGGGTCAGGTCTTCGCGGGTGTCGTCGAAGTCCGATCGATAGCTGACCCTGGCGTCCAGGTATCCCTCATCGCGGTAGAATCGCTGAATCGTGGACGCGTCGCGCTGAGCGGTGTCCACGTCGAAGTAGCCGTCGCGAATGATCCACAGGGCGGGCTTGGATCGGATAGACTTGGCCAGACGGGAGTCCGGAAACGCGTCGTTGCCCACGAATTGGACTTTCCGGATGCGAACCCGAGGCCCCTCCTCGATCGTGAAAACCAACTCACCGTCCCGGGCCTGGTCCATGTCGAGCGTCACCACCGCGCTGCCGTACCCGCGATCTCGGTACCGATCCTCGATCGCCTGGCGACCCTCGCGGGCCCGGAAGAGATCCAACGGCTGGCCAACCGTCGCCGGCACCAACCCAGTCAACGTGCGCTCGCTCAGCTTGGTGTTCCCGACGATTCGGATGGCGCGAACCACGTCGCGATGACGGACGCGGAATGTCACCACCACCCCGTCATCCGTCCGCTCGACCTGGGCGACGACATCCAAGACCGCCTGGCTGCCCAAAAGCCGACGCCGATCCGCTTCCAACCGGTCCGCGTCAAAGACTTGGCCCGGGGCGGTGGCGATCAGCGCCTTAAGCGTCTCCTGCGAATCCGAGTCCACACCGACCCATCGAACCTCGATGACGATCTCGTCTTCACCCACCGCGTCTTGTGCTCCGGCGGGGGCTTGAGCCAACCACAGGGCGGCCGCCGTGCTGACCAGCGGAAGCCATCTAAACGGGCTACGCATAATATGCACTGAGGTTTCCTCGTGGTGATCGAGATTCGGTGTCAGCCTACCGCGCCGGCGGCTGTTGCGATTCTGCTCGGCTGAGCCTCCGCGCCGAGACCCGCCGAACCTTGCCCGAGCATGCTACTCGGCGCCGCTCCAATTGGCAAAGGGCGATGATTCTCGCTCTTGCGGGGCTCCGACCCGCGAAGTCGGCCGTCGAGGCCCCTCGGAACGTGCCCTCGCTCCCGTCCCGCCCGGACGGGAAAAGCCGACACCGAGCACTCGTGAACACGGGGCAGGGGTGCGAAGCGTCACCTGGCACGCGCTGGTCGTCATTTCAAGACGCGGCTCAGGATCTCGATGGCGCTGGCCACCGACGCGTCGGTGATGTGTAGATGGGTCACCGCACGAATGCGCTGCGGAGTGAGTGGAAGCATCCACACGCCGGCCTCGTGCAATCGCTGGCAAATCTCCGCCCCGGTGCCCATTCGCGCCTCCACGTCGAAGTAGACGATGTTGGTCTCCACGGTCGTCGGATCGATGCCGACGCCCGGCATGGTGGCCAGCGCTTCGGCGAGCTGATGAGCGTGGGCGTGGTCGTCGGCCAAACGATCGACGTGATGGTCCAAGGCGTAGAGGGCGCCCGCCGCCAGGATGCCTGCTTGACGCATTCCCCCGCCGAACATCTTTCGGAATCGATGGACGCGAGCGATCGTCTCGGTGGTCGAGGCGACGGCCGATCCCACCGGGGCACCCAGTCCCTTCGAGAAACACACAGACACCGTGTCGGCGTGTTGAGCGTATTCCGCCGGCTTGTGCCCGGTGGCTACGCAGGCGTTCATCAACCGGGCACCGTCGAGATGCACTAGCAAGCCCAGTTCATTGGCCACCGCACGAACCTCAGCCACCCGTGCCAGCGGCCAGATGGTTCCCCCGCCGCGATTGTGGGTGTTTTCCACGATGACCAGACGCGACTGGGCGAAGTGCGAGTCCTTGGGCCGAACACGCTCGCGCAACTCCTGCGGATCAAAAATCCCCCGATCGCCCGGCAGAAGAGCCACAGAGCAGCCGGACAGGGCGAAAGGGGCGCCGGCTTCATAGTGATAGATGTGGCTGTCACCATGGGCGAGGATCTCGTCGCCCGGTTGAGTTTGGGCGCGGATGGCCGTTTGGTTGGCCATGGAACCCGAGGGCATAAAGAGGGCCGCCTCTTTTCCGAGAAGCTCGGCGACTCGCTCCTGCAGCCGATTGACCGTCGGATCGTCGCCGAACACGTCGTCCCCAACCTCCGCGTAGGCCATCGCCTGGCGCATCTCCGGGGTCGGCTGGGTCACGGTATCGCTTCGCAGGTCGATCACCTGATCGGGTTTCATGTTGCGTACTCCCCTCGGGGACGTCACTCGGTAAGCATCTGCTCGACCGTCTTGCGGAGCATCGCTTCACCGCCGAACTCCATGCCCAATGCCCGCAGCTTGGCGGTCTCGATCTGGTGCTTGGGCGTGCGCGTCCGACCGTCGATCACCGCATCGCTCCCGCTGATCTCCTTGGCGAGGCAGGCCACCTCATACTCACCGACGTATCGATCATAGCAATTGTACGCTTGGCCGGCCGTCCCTTCGGCGCCCAGCAGGATTCCAACCGCCTTGGCGACGTCGCCGGCGTGTACTTCTTTCCCGCCTCGATCGACGTTCATCGACTTCCCGTCGGCCACATCCCGCACCAGGTGGTACCACTTACTACCGGCGATCGGACGGGCAACCCCATAGATCCCCGTTGGCCGAAGGGCACAGATGTCATAGCCCTCCCCCAGGCCGTAGCTATGGATGAACTTCTCGATCGCCGCCTTGTGGGCCCCGTAGTGACTGGTGGCCCACAGAGGATGGGCTTCATCCAATGGGCGATCGTCCAGGATCACCTCATGGACTGCGCAGGTGGAGATGAACACGAACCTGGGCACCCCGGCTTGCCTGGCGGCTTGGATCAGGGCGATGGTTCCCAGGACGTTCTTTTCGACGAACTCTTCGACGTCGCCCTCGCTGCCACGAAACCCGGCGCCGGGGCGATACAAAGCGGAATGGACGACCGCATCCATTCCATCGACCAGCGGACCCAGGGTGTCGCGCTGCGACAGTTCGCCCGTCACCCACTCGATCCGGTCGTTGGACTCGATGAAACCACCCCGATCGCTGTCCGGACGGTGCCAGCAGCGACACCGGTCGCCTCGGTTCAGCAGGTGGTTGACGATGTAGCGACCAAGGAATCCGGTCGCTCCGGTAACGGCCACGTTCATTTCGAGCTCCCCCTATTGGCGAATCACTGGTTGAATCTGCAGGCTACTGTATCCGTCGCCACGTGTCATGGGGCATGACGTAGCAGGTGGTCCAGCCGGTGAGCTGCGTATATGATTCGAGTATGGCTTGGATCGAAACCGTTAGCGATGATCGAGCGGATGGACTGTTGGGCTCTCTCTACAAGGCCGCCCTCAAACGGGCTGGTAGGGTCTTCAACATCGTCCGCCTGCAGAGCGTCAATCCGCCGGTGCTCCGCTCGTCGATGGCGATTTATCGAGATATCATGTTCGGCGAGTCTCCGTTGTCGCGCGGGCAACGGGAGATGATCGCGGTGGTGGTATCTCGGGTCAATGACTGCCACTACTGAGTGGAGGCCCACGGGCACGACCTCCGGGCTGAGGTCCACGACGATGAGTTGGTCGAGCAGGTCCAGAGAGACTACCGCCAGGCCGACCTCGCCCCGGCTGATCGCGCTCTGATGGACTACTCGAGCAAGCTGACGTCCACGCCCGGAGAAATGAAATCGGGCGATGTGCAAGCCCTGCGCGACGCCGGGTTCACCGACCGGGCCATCCACGACGCCGCTCAAGTCGCAGCCTACTTCAACTACATCAATCGAATCGCCGACGGCTTGGGCGTGGATCCGGAACCCTAACTACCGCTACCGCATGGTACTCGCACCGAGACGCCCCATACATCCGGTCGGGTGTCCCGGGGACGCAGCTGGGTGCCACTGGTGGCTTGCCCACCAGTGTTGCGGCAGGTGACGTGTCGTCATACAATCAATGCTTAGCGAGCCATTTGTACGTAATCACGGGTATTTAGCGGTTCGCTGCCTCCCGGGCTCGTCCGGGTACTTCACTGGTGGGCAAGCCACCAGTGGCACCCGAAACACTACGCCATTGGGTGCGATGGAACCGAAATCTTCTGAGACGTCCAGCTTCGATCCCCGGCATCACCGGAAGCTCGTCCGCCATTTCGATGAACCCGGTCATGCACACGAACTGACGTTCTCGTGCTACCAACGGCTTCCGCTCTTGAACACGGACGAGTACTGCGCGCTGTTATCCCAGGCGATTGAGCAGGCCGTCGAGAAACAGGGCTTTGAGTTAATCGCTTTCGTCTACATGCCGGAGCATGTACATCTCATCGTTTGGGCCATCCATGACGAGGCCAAGGTGTCGAAGTTGCTTTGGGCGATCAAGCGGCCGCATTCTTACCGGGTCAAACAGCGCATGATCGCGCACGCTGTGCCCATGCTCGACCGACTGACGATCCGAGAACGACCCGGGACCACCGTATTTCGGTTCTGGCAGGAGGGGGGAGGCTATGATCGGAATGTTCGCTCCGAGAAAGTCCTGAAGGTGGCGATCGACTACCTGCATCACAACCCCGTTCGTAGAGGACTCTGTGACTCGCCCGGCGATTGGCTGTGGTCGAGTTGGAGGTTCTATTGGGAACCTGAATCGTATGCAGATTCACGTCTTCCCAAGATCCACGGCTGGTCTGGGTGACTACGTCGTGGTCGGAAGACACTGGTGGGCAAGCCACCAGTGGCACCCGGGAGCGCACAGACTTGGGTAATGGCAAGGCGTCGCTTATACTCCTCGGCCACGGGAGGTGCGAATGATGAGCGAGACGATGACGATGGAAGCGGCCGGGATTGCAACGTGTCGACTGTTTGTCGGCGGGGAATGGGTGGATGCGGCGGCTGAGCGGTTCGGGGAGGTGCATAACCCCTCGACCGGTGAGGTCATCGCCCGGGCGCCACTTTGCGACGCCGAGGATGTTGACCGGGTCGTGCAAGCGGCGGCCAAGGCGTTTCCCGAATGGGCTGACACCCCAGCCGTCGAGCGGGCCCGGGTCATGCTGCGCTACATCGAACTGCTCGAGAAGCACTGCGATGAGCTGGCCAGGATTCTGTCGCGCGAGCATGGCAAGACGCACGCCGAGGCGATGGCGTCGATTCGGCGGGGGATCGAGATGGTCGAGTTCGCCGCCGGGGTGCCGTCCATGCTCATGGGCGAGTGCATCGAGAATATCGCCCGCAACGTCGATTGCGAGACCCAGCGTCATCCGCTGGGTGTGTGCGTGGGGATCACGCCGTTCAACTTCCCCGCCATGGTGCCCATGTGGATGTATCCGATCGCCATCGTCTGCGGCAATACATTCGTGCTCAAGCCATCCGAGAAGGTGCCGCTCTCCGCCATGAGGCAGGCTGAACTGCTGGCCGAGGCGGGGTTGCCGGCCGGGGTGTTCAGCATTGTGCATGGAGGGCGCGAGTGCGTGGACGCCTTGCTGGCCCACGAGCTGGTCGAGGCGATCTCGTTCGTCGGTTCGACGGCGATTGCGAAACACATCTACGCGACTGGGACGGCCAACGGCAAGCGCGTGCAAGCCGCCGGGGGGGCCAAGAACCACATCTTCATCATGCCGGACGCCGACATCGAACAATCCGTCAGCGCCCTGATGGGGTCGGCCTTCGGTTGTGCCGGCGAACGATGCATGGCTGGGGCGATCGCGTTGCCCGTCGGCGATGCCGGCGATGCGGTCGTGAAAACGCTGGTGGACGCGTCGCGCAAGATGACCGTCGGCCGGACCGATGTGGAAGGCTCGGTGGACATGGGCCCGCTGATCACCCGCGAACATCTGGAACACGTGCGCGGCTGCGTGGAGCGGGGTGTCGCGGACGGGGCTGAACTGGCGTTGGATGGACGAACCGCTACCGTGGCAGATGCCCCCAACGGGTTCTTCCTAGGCCCGACGGTTTTTGATCGGGTGACGCCGACCATGACGCTGGCCACCGACGAAATCTTCGGGCCGGTGCTCTCGGTCATGCGAATCGACACGCTGGAGGAGGGAATCGAGCTGACCCATCGCTCGCCGTACGGCAACGGTGCGGTGATCTACACGCGCAGCGGACGAGCGGCCCGCGAGTTCAAGCGGCGGGTGAGTGCGGGCATGGTGGGTATCAATGTAGGCGTGCCCGCCCCGATGGCGTGGTTCCCGTTCACCGGCTGGTGCAAGTCGTTCTTCGGCGACCTGCACATCCAGGGCCGAGAGGGTGTGCATTTCTACACCCACCAAAAAATGACCATGAGCCGCTGGTTCACCCCGCGCGATGGGAAGACGGATTCCTGGGGCATCTAGCGAAGCAATTCATGCTGATGGCATCCGACCCGAGCCCCGACCGTGAGGGAGGGAGACAGAAGACCGCTCCCTTACGGTCGCGGCTCGGTTGACCACAAGAGCATTGCTTGTGAACCGCTTCACGAGGTATGTCAGTCCTCGTCACCATCGCCGGCCAACCGTCGTCGGGCATCTTCGATCAGTTCCGTTGGAAAGCGCTCGCGAGCGAGCACGTCCAGCGCGTTGCGCGCCGTCGCCGGGCCCGGTCGGAGGCGGTAGTCGAACATCATCCCCTGCTCGCCGAGCTGCTCATGGAAGTGATGGTTGCGGGCCGTGGGGAGTTGCTCGGCAAGTAAGGTCAAGCGGTCCTCGTGGGTGGCAAGCAACGTAAGATTCACAAGCCGTGTCAAATGATCGACGACGGCCAGGCTGGCGGCCACCTGCTCTTCGGAGTTGGTGCCCCGAAACGGTTCGTCGATCAACCCGAGAATCGGGGCTGGATCGTCGGTCGGCTCGACCATTCTCTTGAGATGGCGAACCTCGGCGAGGAAATAACTCTCGTGTCGGGCAAGATTGTCGCGCACGCTCAGATCCGTGATGAGCCTCACCGGCATCATGGTCATGGCCTCGGCCGCGACCGCCGTCCCGAGCTGGCCGAGCAGGCAGTTGACGCCCACCATGCGCAACAGCGTGCTCTTGCCCGCCATGTTGGGTCCGGTGATCACCCACAATCGGGCATCAGGTACGACGTCCACGTCGTTGGCGACGACCTCATCGGGCATGATCAACGGATGGCGGCCGGCGCGAATCTTGACCCCGCCCTCGTCCGAGATGCTCGGGTAGCACGTCCTACCGCCCGCCGACGACTCGAACGCGAAGCACGCCATACTGCACAGCGCCTCGAGGTCAGCCACGGCGCCCAATCCGGTCAACAGTGAGTCTCGATGGGGCAAGACGGTCCTCAGAATCATCCTGGCGACGTGGACATCGTAGAAGAAAACCAGATTGCACAACGTGTGCATCATCCCACCGCTTTCGGACCAGGTCATCCGCCGACATAGCGCTGGAAGAACTGAGGAGACCGCGACGGATTCCAAGACAACACGAATGCTGCCGAGCTCGCCACGATTCGGAAGCGTCTGGGACGATTCCTGAGCGACATGCTCGTAGCCCCGACCTGCTGGCGAGATCCCCTGCCAGGGCGTTAGGCATCGGTTCAAGGAACTGCGCATGCTCCAATAGAGCGGACCGTTGATCAGCAGTAGCGCGAGGAGCAGAAGGCTGTACTGAAGGTGGCCCTGTGCCAATTCCGCGAGCGCCCAAAGTGTCAGTAGCAGCGACGGCCACGCCCAGAGGCGCAATCCCAGGACCATCTTCGGGCGAGGAAGTGGTGACGCGGCGCGGATCGCGGTTACCAACCCTGCCACCATAACATTCTGCTTTCGCAGCGTCGCCGCTGCGGCCATCAATTGCAGGCGTGGTTCCGGATGCGTTTCGAGCCACTGGATGGTGTTCTGCCGCTGTTCGATGATCTCTCGCTCGAGTGCCGGGTTCTCCAGCCAATCTCGCAGTCGCCGTCCACCGATATCCGTCGAGGTGCGATTGAGTACTCCGAACAGCCCGACGGGCAACGCATAGAGATCCAGATCGTCACACTCCTGCTCGGTCAGTGCCCAGGTTCTACCACTATCGAGCACCGTGCCCACCCGGGCCGCAGAATCGTTCGGGTCGATGGGTCGGTCGGCTTGCCGGATGACCGGCAACCAGTCCGTGCATCGCTGGAGGGACTCGTCGATCATCAACAGCAGGCGATCGCCCACCTCGCGATGAGCCTTGAGTCGCCGATGTGATACCACGGCAGCCACAAACGCGGCGAGCAGCATCACCGAGGCAGCGACGCCCAACCATGGCGTCGTGTGCAGCGGTATCCAGCACGCACCCGCCGAGCCGAACAGTCCAAGACGGGCCATCGACCATCGGAGTTCTCCCCGTGCCGCGACATCGCGATCTCGTTGCACACCAGCTCGATGGAGCCGTAGCCAGGAAAGCGGATCGGTGGTTTTGGGGCTCGCGGTAACCGACTCAGAGCACATGAGCGTCAGGTTAGCTTGCGGGAACGTTGGCACAAGCGCGGGGACTGAGAGTTGCTCGTCTGGTGCCACCGGTGGCTTGTCCACCAGTGGCTAGCGCGAAGTCACTGCGCACGTACCGGGGAGCACGCCTCCACCGGACTGACTCGATCTACCTAGGCGTTGGTGGAAAACGAACGCCGATCGCCGACGCGGTACGCCTCCGGGTCCAGGTAGGCATCGAAGACCGCAGCCACGGTACGGAGCAAAACGCGCCCCAACGGCCACGTCACCGAAATGGTGCCGTCGCTGTCAACGCTTACCAACCCGTCGGCTTCCAGCTCTTGCATAATGCCCAGCTCGCGGGCGAAGTAGTCGCCGAAGTCGATGTCGAAACGCTGTTCGATCAGTCGTGGTTGCAAGCTCGTCCCGCAGTAGAGCTGACTGATGACGGCTTGGCGAACCTGATCGTCGAACGTCAGACGTTTTCCGCGTTCGGCTGGACTGTCGCCCGCCTCGATCAACTCGACGTAGCGCTGCGTCTCCTTGACGTTCTGGATGAACCCGACGTCCACCAGATTGCTGATGGACGAGACCCCGGCGCCGATTAGATCGAGTCCAGCCCCGGTGGTCATACCCTGGAAATTGCGTTGCAACGTGCCGCTACGAGCGGCGAGGGCGAGTCCTTCATCCGGTCGGGCAAAATGGTCCAGGCCGATGAACTCGTAGCCGGCCGCCTCGAGCAACTCCGCCCCGATCAGGAACATCTCCAGCTTGGTCTCGCTATCGGGCATCTTGGTGTGATCCATGCCCCGTTGGGTGGCGATTTTCTCGGGGATTTGGGCGTAGTGATAGTACGCCACCCGGTCCGGCGACAGCGTGATGGTGCGTTCCACCGTGTCGCGGATGGTGTCCGGCGTCTGGTAGGGCATGCCGTAGATCAGGTCGAAGTTGATGCTGCAGAACCCGGCGTCGCGACAGGCAGTCACCACGTCGCGGACCATCTCGAACGGCTGGATCCGATGGATATGTTCCTGCACCGCCCGGTCGAAGTCCTGCACGCCCATGGACATTCGACGGAATCCCAGGCGATAGAGCGTACCCAGCAGGCTGGGCGTTGTCCCTCGGGGATCGAGTTCCATGGCGATTTCGGTTTCCGGCGAGAGGGCAAAGGCGCCCTCAATGGAACGATGGATCTTCTCGATCTGCTCCTCGGTGAGGTAGGTGGGGCTGCCTCCGCCCCAATGGATTTGGCGCAGGGGTCGATCGGTCCCGACCGATTCGGCCACCCGTCCGATGTCTGTTTGCAGGGCAGCGAGGTAGGACTCGGTCGTGTCGGCGGCGCCGGTGCGAGCCTTCGGCTGGATGACGCGGTTGCACGCACAGAACTTGCACAACGCCTCGCAAAACGGAATATGCAGGTATAGGGACAAGTCGTGCGGCGACTCGGCACGACGACTATCGCCATGCATGGCGGCCGCCTCTTGACCGTCGAGGTCCTGCCATCCCGTCGGCATGGGATACGAAACATGCCGAGGCAAGGACAGTCCGGCGTACTTGCGGAACACGTCCAGGTTGACTTCAGTCATCGCGGTTGGCACGACCATGAACCTCTTGCACGATTTTCCACGGGCTCCTCGGGGCGGATCCGGTCGGCTGCCACGTTCCAGCAGCCAGCGACACTTGCACGTCTACTCGCCCCGCCGGGCTCACGTGGATACTATCGGAAGCGTAGGTCTTGGACAACGAGTGGGTGTGGGTAGTGTACCTAGCGTAATGTTTCACAAGTGCCGCTGTTTTTGCTAACCGAGCCACGACCCTCAGGGAGCGGTTTTTCTGCTCTCCTCCCTCACGGTCGGGGCTCGGACAAGATGCCATCAGCATGAATCACTACACTAGCTTGGCGGCTCAAACCGTTCGGCCTGGGGTTGGCCCTGGTCGGCGGCTTGCAACTGCTGGATCCTCTGTTCGGCCTTTTCGAGCGCCGAGCGGCAGTGCTTGGCCAGCTTCATGCCCTCTTCGTAGAGCTTGATGGATTCCTCCAGCCCCACTTGGCCCTGCTCGATCCGGTCGGCGATGGACTCGAGCTTCTTGAGCGATTCCTCGAATGTCGGTTTCTTGTCAGCCATCGGACCCAAACAACTCCAATTGACTCCTGTTGATGATGCGACTCTCCACCTCACCGTCTGACAGTTCGGTCAGGAGAACCTGATCGTCCGCCAGGCCGGCGGCGGATCGAATAACCTTCCGGCCGGTCTTGGCTCGGGTGATGCTAAACCCCCGGCCAAGAACGCCTTTATAGCTCAGTGCTTGCAAGCGCCCTTCGGTGGCACGCAGTGACGCCTGCCGCCGTTTGTGACTGTGGGCCAGGGCGACACCCACGCGCTGTAGGGCACTGGTGAGACCGTCCCGCGCCCGGCCCAGGCGGTGAACCGGCGATGCGGCGCACAGCGCTCGGTCGGCCCCTGCCAGCATGCGCTCCGCCTCACGTAGTCGTCGATCACCCCCGCGATGAAGACGATGGATGGCCAAGGTCAAATCGACGGCCCGCTTGGCCGCAAACGTCGCCGGCTGAATCCGTTGGATCAACGAAACCGCTCGGGTCAGACGCCGGTCTGCCTCGCGCAACCGTAACCAAGCCTGCTGCACCAGTCGAGTCAGCGTCTCATCCACCGCTTGCTCACGCTGACGGACGGCGGTCAGCGGCTCGCGCCACCATCGCCTGTGCAATAGACCCGCCAGGGCCGATTGTTCGAGCTCCAATCGATGGCCGGCTGCCCGACGCAACCGCCCGGCAAGCGCCTCCACCGATGCGGTCACCTCATCTGAGTCCGGCACCACCAATTCCGCAGCCGCCGTGGGCGTGGCTGCCCGGACGTCGGCCACCAGATCGCAGATGGTCAGGTCCGTCTCGTGTCCGACCGCGCTGACCACGGGAATCCGACTGGCAGCAACCGCCCGAGCCACGGATTCCTCGTTGAATGCCCACAAGTCTTCGATCGATCCACCGCCCCGCCCGACGATCATCACGTCGATACCGCCCAGTTGCTCCGACCAGCGATTGAGCGCCCCAATCGCCCGCACGATCTCCTCGGCGGCTCCCTCGCCCTGCACGCGAACCGGCATCACCACTATCTGGGCCAAGCAATAGCGCCGTTTAAGCGTGATGAGCATGTCCCGCACAACCGCCCCAGTCTTGCTGGTAACGATCGCGATCCGCTCGGGGTAGTCGGGTAGGGGTTGCTTTCGATCGGGATCGAAAAGGCCTTCGGCGGCCAAACGGTCGCGTAGTTGCCGAAAGGCCAACTCGAGTGCCCCGATCCCTCGCGGCTCGAAGCGCCGGACCTGCAACTGGTAGCGCCCCGCTCGTTGGTAGACGTCCACCGACCCGGTGGCGATCACCTCCATGCCATCCTCGAGCTTGAATCGCATGCCCTTCGCCGCCGACCGCCACATGACGCACGACAGCTCCGACGTGTCGTCCTTGAGGGTCAGGTAGATGTGTCCGCTGGAATGCGGCTTGAAATTGCTGACTTGCCCGACCACGTGGACGGTCGCGGGAAGGGCACGCACGATGGCTTCGCGCACCCGGCTGGTGATCTCCGCAACGGTAAACAGATCATGGGGACGCCTTGGCGTGCCCATGGGCGGGCTGTCGGTAGCTGCTGTGCGGTCCCGAGTTGGTGCCATCGCCTACCTTACGACTCGAATGCGTTGACAAAATGCCGGTCTCGCGGCCGCCGGGCAAGATTCGCCCCTGGCGGCCATGCTCCATCCCGGATTTCGCCGTGCGATCAGGGAGGAGTTCCATGGTTATGGCTCTCGATTGTGGGTGGCCTAGCGATTAGAATCAACCCCGCTGGTGGCAATGGATCGAGTAAGGGCGGTCGGTTGCCGAAAATCGCGGGCTCAGACAGGAGGAGGTATCCGATGTCGATGAAGCGGCGACAGTTGGCCATGTTTGCGTTGATTATCATGACGGTGGCCGGTGGCGTAGCTGCCCAGCAACCTTCCAGGGATCGAGACCGGCGAGGACGCCGCGACAGGCAACGCTCCACCGAGCGAACCGGCAGCAGCCCCAAGGCCGGGGAGCAGGCCCCGCCGTTCACCCTCAAATCGGTAGACGGCAAGCAGGAAACGAATCTGGCCAGCTTCCGCGGGAAACGCCCGGTGATCCTCTTCTTCGGCAGCTACACGTGACCGCCCTTCCTTCGCCAGGTTGGCGATATGCAGAAGATGTACGAGACCTACCGCGACATCGCCGAGTTCCGCATTGTCTACATTCACGAAGCCCACGCCGCTGACAGCGACTGGTCGAATAAGTTAGCCGAATCAAAGAACATCACCGAGCACAAGACCTACGGGCAACGGTGTTCCACGGCCCAGATGCTGGTCGATGATGAGAAGCTCACGATCCCGACGATCATCGATGGAATGGACAATGCCACCAGCGAGGCCTACCAGGCCCATCCCGATCGGGTCTACCTGGTGGGCAAGGACGGAAACCTGGGCGTCGCCGGTAGACGCGGACCCATGGGCTTCAAACCCGGTCTGCAGACCGTCGAGAAATGGTTGGCCGAGTACAAAAAGACCGGCACCGAGCCCGACATTGTGGTAGACGACGAACCCGAGGGAGTCGGCGACATGCTGCCGGATCTCATGGCCGCCTACAGGGCGGGTGAGTACACCAAGGCTCTCGAGATCGCCGAACGGATGCACGAGGTGGATCCGCACGACGTCGATACGCTATACAACATGGCCTGCCTGCATTGCCTGACGAAAGACAACGACAAGGCGTACGCCCACCTCGAGCAGGCCATCGAAAACGGCTACCAAGATGCCGACCACCTCGTGGGCGATGATGACTTCAAATCGATCCGGGGCGACGCTCGCTTCAAGAAACTCGTCGAACGCGTGCGTCAAGCCGATCGAGACGCGGCAGAAATGGGCAAGCATGCCGGTTCGATCCTCGGCGATTGGGATATGACCATCAATTTCCGCGGCCGGGAGATGGACGCCGTAATGTCGATTCGCCTGGAAGGCGGCAAGCTCACCGGAACCTGGGCCGGCCGAGGGCGGGAGATGGAACTGAGCGAGCTGAGATTCGAGGGCGGTCGCCTCAGCTTCACCCGGCGGATGGGTCCGGACATGGAAATGAAATACGAGGGCACGGTTAAGGGCGATCGAATCACCGGCACGTACGCGGGAGAGATGGGGGAATTCGAATCCAACGGCAAGCGAGCGACGTACTGAAGCTCGACACCGAGTTGAAGCCCGTGTCGTTCAGCGGCGGAAACAGGTGCCACCCGGGTTTGGAAGCGTACTGCGAGTCAACGACGGCTAGGGGACAACAAGTCGCCCAGTCCCTGGCGATCGATCGCCCGAGCCGTCATCGCGTATACCGCAACACCGGCGGACGTAGAGACGAAGACGCGGACCAGGGGCGCGTAGTGTCCCCCCAGTCCGCCGCCGCCCGATAGGGCGTCCGACTGTAAAACCAACCACACGACCGTGCCCATGATCGTGCTGCCCGCGACCGTGCGCAGCACTCGGCCGGCCAGGGGCGCCCAACGGATCTCGGGTACTGATCGCCGCAGAGCGACGGCCAACCAAACGGCTTGCACTGCCGCCGAGATGCTGGTGGCCAGGGCGACCCCGGCCTCGTCCATCACCTGCACCAAGATGAGATTCAAGGTCAGGTTAAGCAAGACCATCACGACGGCTATGCGGGCCGGCAGCCGGGATATCTTCTGGGCATAGAACGTTCGTACC
This sequence comes from Planctomycetota bacterium, assembly GCA_022562105.1. Lineage (GTDB taxonomy): Bacteria > Planctomycetota > Phycisphaerae > UBA1845 > UBA1845 > JADFPW01. The sequence continues at coordinate 2,642 of JADFPW010000036.1, read as the reverse complement.
AGCACGTGCTGGGCCGCGTAGGCGGGGATTCCCAGGCTATAAAACCAAAGGGCATGGGACACGCGTTCGGTGTCGTCGGGCCCGAAGCGCCCGCCCCAGATCTCGAAGATACCCTGGGTCAGGCTCCGCCCGGTCAGGCATAGTCCCACACAGGCCGGAACCGCCACGAACAGACTCATCCGCAAGCCGCGCTCGAAGACGCGGGCCAAACCCTGGCGGTCATGGTCGGCTGCCATTCTGGATAGCAGCGGAAAGATGGCCGTCGCCAGGGAGATGGCAAAGACTCCCAGCGGCACCTGGTAGAGGCGCTGGGCGTAGTAAAGCACAGCGGGTGCTCCCGGGTGATCGACGAAGACTAGCGCGATCAGTGAGTCGGCCAGCGTGTTGATCTGCACGGCGGCCATGCCCAGGACCATAGGGCTCATCAAGAGCATGATCCTGCGGACATCGCCGTCGCCCCAGTCACGATTGAGAATCGGCGTTGCCCGAATGGACGACAGCACCCACAGTTGCAGGACGATCTGCACGACGCCGGCGACCAGCACCGCCGCTGCAACCGCGTACAGAAGCGAAAGTCCCTCCCAATGACCCCACGCGCTGCCGGCCAGAACGGTGGCGATGATGAATCCATTCAGCACCAGCGGCGCCGCGGCCGGAGCGGCGAACCGTCGGTGGACGTGGAGCATCCCCCCCAAGACCGCCACAAGGCAGATCAGCGGCATGTAGGGCAACAGCAACGCGGACAACTGGAGCACGAGCGTGCGAACAGGGATACTCGCACCAGCTTCCAGGCTTGCACCGGCATCCCCAGCTTCCAAGTTCGCACCCGTGTCCAGCGCCCTAAAAGCGATGAGCAACGCAGCGCAGCCCAGCACCGTCACCCCGACCAGAACCGTGGCCAACAGCGTCAGGACCGAGCCGCTCAGACGGCGACCGCGCTGTCGACCATCGCGCACGATCGTATCGGTTAGGACCGGGATGAACGCCGCCGAGAGTGCCCCCTCGCCGAACAGGCGCCGGGCCAGGTTGGGTACCATGAAGGCAATCGAGAACGCGCTCCACAGGCCACCCGCACCGAAGAAAAACGCGCATACCACGTCACGCACCAGCCCCAAGCAACGCGACGCTGCGGTGAAGAGCGCGACCGTCCTAGCCGATCCGGCGATTCCATCGGCGGCGAGTGTGGCATCGGAGGACGGCGGGCTGGCTCCGTCGGTAGCGGAGGAGCCCGCCGGCTCATCGGCGTGGGACGCCCCCTCCATCCGGTCGGGGTGGGGCCGGCGCTCTGTTCGGTCAGTGTGCTGTTCGCCGTTAGAATGGGGGGTCGCTGGGTCTGGGGTCACGGATTCTGCTCACGCCAATCGCGTGGCCACTATAGGTGCCCGCGTCGTCACCCACAACGGCAACGACAGGCAATTGAATCGACCCGGGCATGGCGATCGGCCCAAGGAGTAGGTCGGGCTTTGCCCGACGGCACGTCAACCTCGTGGCCAATATTGGGCCTAGCCCGACCTACCCGGCTTGTCGCTTGATACACGCACCGTTATCGTAACGGAGTCACAGACGTAGCGAAACGAGGTGCCGCCCCATGCCTTGGACGAGGTATCTGAGAGACATCGAGAGAGCCCTCTTGGCAGGGAATGCAACGGAGCATACCCATCGTCCGGCGCTCAAGAACCTGCTTGAAACCCTCGGAAAGAAGGTTACGGCGACAAATGAACCACGGCGCGAGGAGTGCGGTGCGCCAGACTACGTCGTCTCACTGCAAACCAAACACGGTCCGCTCACCATCGGCTACGTGGAAGCGAAGGACGTGGGCAAGCGGCTCGACGAAGTCCAACGTTCTGAACAATTGACACGCTACCGCACATTTCTCCCAAACCTGATCTTGACTGATTACCTCGAGTTCCGCTGGTATGTGGAGGGAAAGCCCCGCGGTGCGGCTCGGCTCGCTCATGTGGGACAAGCCGGCAAGCTCCGGTCCAACAAGGGCGGCGCCGATGGTGTCACGGAACTTCTGCTCGGATTCCTGGAGCACGAGCCGACGCCGATCGCCAGGCCACAGGAGCTTGCCCAACGCCTGGCCCGGCTGACGCACATGATCCGGGACATCATCATCGAAACCATCGAAGGCGGGCGTGCTTCCAACTCGCTACGTGATCTGCGCAGCGCGTTCGCCCAGACGCTCATTCCGGATCTCGACCAGCCGAAGAAAATCGCCGATTTTGCCGACATGTATGCCCAAACCATCGCCTATGGTCTGTTCGCCGCCCGCTGCAATCACCGGGGGCCAACGCCGTTTCAGCGTCTGGGCGCCGCCGCCGAGATACCCAAGACCAACCCCTTTCTTCGCAAACTCTTTGAGACCATCACCGGTGCCGACCTGGACGACGAGCCCTACGCCGGTTTCGTGGACGATGTGGCGACCCTGCTGGCCCATGCCGACATGGGCGCCGTCCTGGAGCACTTCGGCAAGAGAACCCGGCGGCAGGATCCCGTAGTCCATTTCTACGAGACGTTCCTGGCGGCTTACGATCCCAAGGAGGAAGAAAAGGGGACATCACTGATTATTTGGCGGAACCGGCGGCATCAAGCACAACGGGGCCACCACCACGGTCATCCACTCAGTCAACGAGACCAAC
>JADFPW010000370.1 GCA_022562105.1 Planctomycetota bacterium | reverse complement strand
TCAAGTTCATCATGGCCACCACCGAACCCCACAAGATCCCCGCCACCATCCAGAGCCGCTGCCAACGATTCGATTTTCGGGCCATCGATCCCGAGGCCATCGCCGCCCACCTGGGCCGAATCCTCAAACAAGAGAATGTCGAGGCCGATCAAGACGTGATTCGGCGCATCTCCCGTTTGGCTCGGGGGTCGATGCGCGACGCGCTCTCGCTTCTGGACCAATTGCTTTCCTTCGCTGGGGATCGGCTATCGGCCGAGATCGCTGACGACATCCTGCCCGTAGCCCACGATGAGACGATCTGCGATCTGGTGGACCATTTGGCCGACGGCGACGCGGGCGCGGCGCTGGTCTGCGTGGAGCGATCGCTGAACGGCGGTCATACGCCGGAACGATTCTGCGAAGCGTTGATCGAACACGTGCGCACGTTGATGCTGCTGCTGATCGGCGGGCCGGACACCACCCTGGTCGATGTCGCCAGCCAGGCGCGAGAGCGCCTTACCGAGCAGTGCCGAAAGTTCGACGCCCCCACCTATGTCTACATGATCACGCTCTGCGAAGAGCTTCGCCGAGCGGTCAAGACCAGCGGAGCTGCCCGCTGCCTGCTGGATGCGGCCGTGGTTCGTCTGGCCATGGCGGAGTGCTTCAGTGATGTTCGCACGTTGATGGCCCGCCTCAATCAAGGCCTTCCGGACGCCACCGCTGCTGCAAGCCACGCGGTCCCGCCGGGGGGAAAGACTCCCGTGAGCCTACCGTCGCCGAACCGAACAGGCACGCCTTCGGGTTCGACTTCGGCTCCCGCGCCGGCCCGCCGCGAACAGACGTCGCCAGCGCGTGCCGCTGCTCCGCCCCCGAGCGCAGGACCAGCTCAATCCGTTTCGCCACCAGTGAGCAGCAAGGACAAGCAGGAAGCGATGGAATCCCCGGCGGTTCGGAAGGCGATGAGCCTCTTCGAGGGCCGACCCGTCAATGTAAGATACGCCTCGGACGATTCGGCGAAAGCGGTCGAGGGCCAAGACCCCGAGCCGAACGAACCGGTGGCGTGACGGTCGCGCCATTAGCGGCCGCAGTGAAATGAGGAGAGATTATGCTGGGCGGATTGGGAAACATCGCCGGAATGCTCAAGCAGGCCAAGGAGATGCAGTCGCGAATGGCCGAGGTGCAGGCTGAGCTCGCCAAGAGCCGTTTTGAGAGCGAGGCCGGGGCAGGGATGGTCAAAGCCACCGTGGACGGGCGTGGTACGCTGGTGGATATTCGCATCGACCCGAAGGCCGTTTCGGATGTGGAATTGCTGGAGGACTTGATCCGGGCCGCGGTCGGTTCGGCTGCCCAGCGTGCCCAAGAGGCGGCCAAGGCGGAGATGGCCAAGCTGACCGGTGGGTTGAACATTCCCGGTCTGTCCGATCTTCTGGGTGGCGGTACCGCGGGCGGGGCCTAGTGCTCCGGTGCAAGCGTTTCTGCGGGTCGCCGATGGGTGCCACTGGTGGCTGGCCCACCAGTGCCTGCCGCCGGGGGATCCATGGGGCGCTGCAAGTGTCCGCAGAGTCAAGTGAATTGAGGCCCTAGTGATCTGTGACTCGTCGAACGATGGCGGCCGCTGGAAGCGAGTCGGCGATGCGGCGTGCTCAGACACTGGTGGACAAGCCACCAGCGGCACCCGCTTTGTGCCCACCATTCATCATTCGAGATGTAACGAAGCAGTAGGCCGTGACCGAATCATGGGTCAGGCAATCTATCGGCGACGTCCCGAAAGCATGGAACCGGCGCAGTGCAGAACTGCATCACGCCGCCGAGTAGCCATGGCAACGACGCTTGCGAATTGGGGGGCTCGCTAACCCATGGCTGATACCCGAATCGAATCGCTGGAGCGGGTCAAGGAGTTGTTTCAGCAGCTTCCTGGAATCGGTCCGCGCAGTGCGGAGCGAGTCGCCTTCCATCTCTTGCGCAGCCCGCGTGACTACGCAGCCGCCATGGCCCAGGCGCTACTGGATCTGAAGGACCGGGTGGGCCATTGCAGTGTGTGTTTCAATCTGACCGAGGCGGACCCATGCGCCATTTGCGCCGATCCCGGACGCGATCAAAAGGAAATCTGGGTGGTGGAGCAACCCAAGGATCTGCTGGCTCTCGAATCCACCGGGATGATCCGCGGCGTCTACCATGTGCTTATGGGACATATCGCTCCGCTGGAAGGGGTCGAGCCGGGCGACCTGAACGTTGATGCCCTGCTCCAGCGGGTACGATCACAAGACGTGCGGGAAGTCATCCTGGCGACCAATCCTACGGTCGAAGGCGACGGGACGGCTTTGCATCTGGAGAGCCTGCTCCGCGACTTGAAGATCAAAACGACTCGGCCGGCTCGGGGCTTGGCGGTCGGCTCGGCGTTGGAGTATGCAACCCCCGGGATGCTGGAAGCGGCTATTCGAGGGCGTTCGGCGAGCTAGCCCCTCGACACACCTGCGGTGGATATTGGTGGAAGCGGCGTGGCAACTGGTGCGTCGCACGCGTCCCGTCGGCCACAGCTCGATGTTCGGTGGAGGCGATATTCCCCCGGGAGATCTCCCTCCACCTTGGGCTCAAGAGAATGTGGAGGAGAAGGCACAGCCCGTCCTGCCCGGCGACGGCTGAGATGGAGCAGATCGACCAATGCCGACCGGGAAAGGGAATGGGCGAGAGCTTTTCCTTCAGATTCCTTGCACCGGCGGCTGGACATACGCCGCTGCATAGATGCCATGGGCCAAACTGTTGGCCTGTGTTGCTCGCGACGGCATGCACGCTACGGCAACACACGGGCCAACAAGTTGGCCCATGGCACCCAGCACCCAGGCTACACGCGGTCAGCTCGGGTTGGTTCCCGCCTTAACCTCCGGGAGTCGCTCTACGATCGGCTTGCCCAGCTTGTTCCACTCCTTGAGCGGCTTGAACATGTCCCGTTTGACGCCGCGATTGATCGACGCCGCTGACAAATCCGGGAAGTTCGACGTCAGGATCTTCAGCGACTTTCGCTCGGTAGCCACGATCCGACGCGGCAGGTGCAGCTTCCGGTCGACATAGAAGTCGAACGAGTCGTACTCACCAGCCAGGCGCGACGTCGGTTTGGGTACGCAGTGCAAATGATCCGTACCGGGCGGATCGGACGGCTTCGGCGCTTCCAGCGTCACGTCGAAGTTTTCGAGGATCTGGTCTTTCTTCTGTCCGAACGGCAGCGGAAACGGCGTGGTCTCGATGTCGAAGAAATCGATTCGCTCGCCCGGGCGCACCATCTCCTGCTTGCGCACCTGCCTGCTGCCGGCGTTGACTTCCCACAGCCACCGCCCGTCGAACAGCCACCACTCCTTGTCGCGGTTGACCGTGCCGCCTTGCTCGCGTTTGTTGAAGTGAACGATGAAGCGCGGGTTGGGCTCGTCGCGCAGATATCGAATCTCACCGTACTTGGTGTACTCGTCCAGATTCAGCTTATCGACCACCGAGTACTCGACCTTGCAGTGCAAGTCCTTGACCTCATCCCCGCCCGCTTCGAGATTGTCGAGGATGGCCTCGATCTTCGGATCGATCGCTGGTTGAGCAGATTCCGCAGTTTGCCCCGCGGAGACCATCAACGTACAGGTCAATGAGATAAGTCCGATGAGTTCCATCTGCGAATTCCCTCACACGGTTCTAGGTGGATGATTCCAACAATCCGCGACACTCCTGCAAACAACGATCGATTCGCCGCAGCGTCCGCTCACGCCCCAACAGGACCAGCGAATCGTAAATCGGCGGGCTAACCGAACCGCCGCTGATGGCTACCCGCACCGGCTGGGCCACCTGACCGAGCTTCTGATCAGTCGATTCACAAATCTCCTTAAATAACGCTTCGAATCGCTCCTCGGTCCACTCGTCGAGCGCCTCGAACCGGGGCCGCAGCGTTTCCAACATGGCCAAACCGGCCCCTTCCTTCTTCAGCAGGAACTTCTTGACCGGCTTGGGTTCGTATTGAACCTCCTCGTCGGCCATGAAGAGGAATCGAGACTTGCGATCGATGTCCGCCAGCGTGCGAAAACCGTGGTTGGCTCTCAGCAAGTGTCGCATGGTGACATCGTCGCCATCGGCCAGCTTCGAGTCGCTCACGCTCACAAAATCACCCAGCGCTTCCAAGAGGCGATCCTCCCCCAACGCGGCTCCCCAGTGGGTGTTGAAGGCGACGAGTTTATCA
>JADFPW010000369.1 GCA_022562105.1 Planctomycetota bacterium | reverse complement strand
TGTCGTCGGTGGACGTGTACGTGTCGCCAACGTTTGGAGGCAACAACCTGCTGATGACCAACCTGACGGGCCACCCTGCGGTGGTCTTGCCCAACGGATTCCGTGAGAACGGCACTCCGCGAAGTATCACGTTCACCGGGCGTTTGTATGGCGAGACGGAGTTGTTGGCCGTCGCCCACGCCTACCAACAGGCCACCGATTTTCATCTACGCCGGCCCGCGTTGAATCAAGAGCGCTAAATGAGCGCGCGCAAATGCGAGCCACACATGCGACTCGCCGTGTTCTGCGATTCGAGACTCGATCGCCTCGCGGCGAACTAGCCAAACATCGTGAGGGCTTGACAATTCTCCACCAGGGGTATGAAATCACCGAAGTTCGTCATTGGCGCCATTCTGAAGAGCGGCGCCAAGGGACTCTACCGCCCTCTTTCAAGGGGGCGCGGGTGGTGCTCTATGAGCCTTCGGAAAATGCTCACCGACCGGGTCACCTTGGTGAAGAAAGACGGTCGCCGTTTCGAGAACCGTCCGGCTTCCGTTCAGGATGACAAGATCTTCACCGGCGACCCAACCCTGCAAATCGAAGAAGGCGACTCATTCGAGCGGACACTACCCAGTGGGTTGTGCGAAACCTACGTCGTCACAGACCCGGGGTTGCGGAAGGGAACGCGTACAATACCTCCACATTACCAATCCAAGGTACACCGCTCACGGCCAGTAGATCCTCGCGATCACGGTCACAGTACCATGCTTATGCTCTTTGTCAGTCACAGTTCTAAAGACGTCGAAGTCGTTAAGCTCTTGGTAGATCTGATTCAGTTCGCATTGCATCTCCGTTCGGAAGAGATCCGATGTACCAGCGTCGATGGCTACCGTCTTCCGGGTGGCGCGGATACGGATGAGTCTTTGCAGCGTGAGATCCGCGAGGCTCGGGGATTCATTGGCGTCATTTCTTCGGCAAGTGTAGAGTCCCTTTACGTTGTCTTTGAACTCGGTGCACGCTGGGGCGCGAGAAAGCATCTTCTCCCCGTTCTTACTCCTGGAGTGGACCCCGACAAACTTCCCGGTCCGCTTGCTGGGAAAAACGCTCTACGCTGCGACAGCAACGCTCAGCTGCATCAATTGGTAGCCGATCTCGGGACCGCACTCGAGGTGACACCCGAGCCAGCCGCAGCGTACCAGGCTCATATAGACAAGATACTCGCGTGCTCCCAAGCGACAGGGGAGGATGTGCACGCCTCAAATACCCCTGATGGTGAAAAAAGCACAGGGCCTGCGACGCCGACACTCTCGGAAGAAGAGTTTGACATCCTTGTGGCTGTTTCCAAACAAGAGTGTGCCACGGTCGCGTGGGTTGCTTCAACCGTTGGCATCAGCGAGCAGAAGGCCCAGTACTTCCTTGACGAATTGGCAGGGTCGCGTGATTTGCTTCGCTGTTGTGCTAGCGACTACGTTGGCGAACCTGAGTACTACGAGCTTACGCATGCGGGGCGCAAGGTGTTGCTCGACCGTGGTGTATTGTAGTAGCGACCACACACCGGTCTTGCGGCAACCGCTCCCTCACGGTCGCGGCTCGGATCATGGATGCCGACTCGCCGCCCATGAAACTCGAAACGATCACTTGCCCATATACTTCTCGAACCAGCCCATGATGCCCCCTGGGCGTTCGGCGCGGTCTTTGTGACGGGCGCCGCGGGATAGGCCGTGGGGCTCGCCCTCGAAACGGACGAACTCCACCTCGCGCCCCAACACTTTCAGTGCTGCAAAGAGCTGCTCAGCTTGCCCGACGGGGCTGTGTAAGTTCTACTCGGATTAGGGCTACGGACACGGTCCGAACCGAGCCAATACGAAGCCCAAGTCCAGCGGGACGACGAGTCCATCACCGTTGGCATCGCCCTCGCACGGTGGGTCGGCATCCGGGACAAACTCGTTAGCGCCGATGTCGAGGCGGGCGTTCAGCATGCGATCGGCGTTTGCAGGCCCGTCCATCTAGGCGGCGGAAAGCGGAAAGTCGAATCCCATCCCGGGATCTGCCCTCCGGCGCTCTCCTTACTACTTATGCCGACCGCCGGTGGCGTGGCCTGGGCCGGTATAGTTGCGGGCAATGGTCTCGTCCACCCCGGTCCAGCTTCCCACGCCCGCATCCTTGCCATGGCGAGGACCGGGTGGGTTGGGCTTCGAACTGTGCTGGTGGCGGGTGTCCATGTACCCGTAGGCCGCGTGCCCGTCCAGGTAGGCGGCGGCGTGACGTGAGAAACGGCCGTGAAAGCCCAGGGTCTGGATGCCAGCCAGAGTGGTGACGCTTTCGGCCTCTACACTAATATTGAGACCGTAGTCGGCAGGATCTTCGATCAAGGAGATGAATCTGGCTGGGTTGCGATTCATCTGCCGAAGCCAAATCTCCAGGCCGAGAACCGTCACTCGGTAGTTCCAGGGGTCGGAGTCTGCCGGGTAGGTTACCCACTCGTTTGCGGCACTGGTCTGCCCCCACCAACACCAGTTCAACACGTAGCTGGTTCCCACGTCGTCGTACGAACTGAGGTCGGAGAGCTCGAAGTCGGCGGAGCCCCATTCCCAATGGGCGGCTTTCCGGTCCGACGGGCATCTGTACAGCGGCACCTCCTCCGTCGGCCAGGTGTTGGCCTCGCCGGGCCAATCGTCTGGGACTGTGTCCTCCTGGCTGGCTATATGTCCGCCCTTTAGGGTGTACACGGTCAAGGGGCGCTCGCTGGTTTGCACGTTGGCGAACCCGCCGGCCCAGTCTTGCCAATACTTGCGGTTTCGCCCCGACCAACCGCCGTAGGCCCATTGTACGAAACCCATCGAGTTCCCGTTGCCATCCAATTGGGAGTACAGGGGCAACTGGTTGAGATCCAGAAAGTAGGTCAGGAAGACCTTATCGATGCCGCTGAGGTTGGCCAGGCACACGGTCAACTTGGCCTGCTCGCGGGCCCGTTGCAACGAGGGCAAAAGGATGGAGATCAGCAGGGCGATGATGGAAACGACCACCAACAACTCGATCAACGTAAAACCGTGCCTGCTGCGACTCAAACGAATGGGTTTCATGTTCGCTCGACTCTTTCGCCCGATGTCGGCCACCGCTCCAATCAGGGTTACTCCAACTCCACTACGATGAGTAGGCACAAAACCTCCGCTTTGAGCACATGATCTCGTACAAACCGCACCCCGGCGGTTTGCTTCTTCCCGTGCTCCGTTGGGGCTTGGTACAGCAGCCCGGATTCCGGGTGCGATCATTCTAAGTCCACCGGGACACTGTGCCGCTCCTTCCGAGCGTCCTGGCCCAGTATAGCACAGTCCGCAGAGGGTAGACAATCAGCCATCGTCGGGCGCCAGTGCTCGTCGAATCGGCCACGCTATGGGCTAGGAGAGCATCCTACGGACACGGCCCGAATCGGGCCAGGATGTAGCCAACGTCCAGCGGATCGACGAGGCCGTCGCCGTTCATGTCGGCGGTGTCGCAACCGGAATCACCGGTGCCAACTGGACAGCCGAAGCGGGCCAGGACAAAGCCGGTATCGAGCGGATCGACCACTCCGTCGCCGTTGGCGTCGCCCTCGCAGTCGGTGGAGCAGGCGAGGTCGAAAACGTACGCCGAACCAGATTCGTCGCCGTTGGCGTCGTCCAGGTGAGCTCCAACGATGGCGGTGGCACCGCTGATCGCGACCGAGCCGCCGAAGATGTCAGACGCCGCGCCGTCGTCAGGTAGGAGCTTGGCGAGCTGCTGGCCCGTGGCGCTGTCGAAGACGTATGCCGAGCCGGAGTCGATCCCGTTGTCGTCGTCAAGTAAGGCTCCGACGATGGCAGTGGCGCCGTCGATCGTGACGGAGAAACCGAACCAGTCGCCCTCCGCGCCATCGTCGGCTAGGAGCTTGGCGATCTGTTGGCCCGTGGTGGTGTCAAAGAGGTAGGCTGAGCCGGAGGCGTCACCGTTGTCGTCGTCCAACCAGGTGCCAACGATGGCGGTGTCGCCGCTGATGGCGACGGAGATGCCGAAATGGTCGTCCTCCGCCCCGTCGTCGGCGAGGAGCTTGACGATCTGCTGCCCCGTGGTCGTGTCGAAGAGGTAGGCCGAGCCGGAGCCGGTCCCGTTGTCGTCGTCAAAGATGGACCCGACGATGGCGGTGACGCCGCTGATCGCGACCCTGATGCCGAACTGGTCGAACTCCGCCCCGTCGTCGGCCAGGAGCTT
>JADFPW010000368.1 GCA_022562105.1 Planctomycetota bacterium | reverse complement strand
TAGGGGTATGCGCCCAGCGTTTGGCCCCTGGCGACCTCGCCACCGGTGATTGCTGTCGAACTAACGCCATCCACCCAATCTCACGCTATACTCCACCCTTGGCAATTCCCCGGCCGGACAGTATTGGCTGGAAGCCGGTGCCACACAAGAAAACCAAGTTTTTCAACAGGCTGCTAGGGCGCCCCAACGGCTCGGACGACGTTGGAGCGTGACCTAGTAACCGGCCTCGTCGGCGTGGCTCCTGGTCGGCAGCGCGGAGGCGGTATGAGGCGGCGTTCCGCCCGACGCACCCGCCGGGCACGGGCCGAAGCGGGCCAACACAAAACCTACATCCAGCGGATCCACCAACCCGTCGCCGTTCTGGTCGGCCGTATCGCAACCCGGATCGCCGCCGCCGACTTCGCATCCGAATCGGGCTAGAACAAAGCCGGAATCCAGTGGATCGACCAGGCCGTCCCCGTTGGCGTCGCCCTCGCATTCCTCCCCGGCGATCGACACGACTACGTTGTCCACGTACATGTGGTCATTGGCTTCGGTCGCTCCGAAGTGGACCACGGTGAATCGGTCCAAGTGGTCGAGGGCTTCGACGCGGTACCCCAGATCGGTGCCGATCTCTTCGAGCGCTCCAGGCGGCCCCCAGAACAAATCGAATGAGTTATTGACCATATCGACCTCCATTCGCACCGACTGCCACTCGCCGGGCGTGTAGTCAGTCAGGAATATATTCGTCGGTGGCAGCCCCTCGCCGGCCCATTCCGCATAGACCAGCGTCCCGTCCGAGAGCCAGGTCAACTGGGGACCGCGATCGGTCGCGTTGCTGAACCCTCCACCGCCGTGGTCCGCGCCCACGTAGATATTTCCCCCAGCGGACCCTTCATCAATCACCCAGATGTCAAACGAAACGTTGACGATCAATCCCTCCGCTTCGTCAATGACCTCGTTGAATATGACCGGCAGGTGGAAGTTGAGGCCGACCGGATCATCATCGTCAATCAATCCGCGCAGCGAGTTCCCGTCCGCCCCGGGATCAAAATCGCCGGTGGCTACGACGGAAAACTCATCCGGATCTACTTCGCAAAGCCCGGTGTCGAGGTAGTTCTGTGGCCACCCCCACGCCCCGGCGGCGGCATCGCAGTCCGGAGCGCTTCCGACAAGCAAGTCGTCGAAGTCTCCATCCGAAACGATCTCACCGCCGGTGACCAAACCTGCCCCCGACAGAAGTACGACCAATAGGGTTGTCGCTAGTTTCATTCCCATCCCTTCCTTTCGATCGAAGTGCCAACTGAGATGTGGAGGCAGACGCCGCGCGTCCGGATGGCGTGAACATGCCGGCGTGCAGCCGGCTGCTGTGGCCCCAATGGTCGAGACAGCGAAGTCACGCCATGCTTCCTCCAGCGTCACCCATACCAGATTGGAGCAGCACAAGTCAAGCGATTCGGCGTAAAACGTCCCGGTAGCAGGAGTACGGGGCCGTCAGAGCCGCTCCAGGGTGGTGCGAGGTCGTTGCGGAGGGCGGATTGGCAAGACCATCCGGCACAGATTCGATGGACGGACCTCCGGGCCCGGGATACGATGGGGGCGATCGTACCAGCTCAGTCGGGAGATGAGCAGCCCTCACCGACCGGCCGTCGTGCGTCCTGCGATACCGGTTTCCAGGCGATGCGGCGAGTGGCTGCGTCGGTACCGACCACGTGGCGTCGGCATGGCGATACCCAGTCCTTTCCATCCGCGAACGTCGGCCCTTTGCAAATCCCTTCGTTGGAAGGATTGGTCGGGCTATCACGCGGTATGCGCATACGATACCTACCCGGAGCGTGAGTACTACGCGATTCGACACGCCGCCGGCCTGATCGACATCACGCCGCTCTTTAAGTACGAGGTCCGTGGGTCCGACGCCGCCGCGCTCCTCGCATACGTGATGGCCAAGGACATTCACCGGCTCGCCGTGGGTCAGGTGACCTACTGCTGCTGGTGCAACGACTCCGGCAAACTTGTGGACGATGGTACGGTGGCTCGTCTTGCTGAGACCCAGTTCCGCGTGACCGCCGCCGAACCGAGTCTGGCGTGGCTGACGCGAAACGCAGGCTCGTTCGACGTCGCCATTGAAGAAAGCACCCAACGCCTGGCAGCCTTGGCGGTGCAAGGACCACGGGCCCGCGACGTCCTCCGCCGCGTCGCGGGCGTTGACCTGGAGGCTCTGCGATTCTTCCGACTCATCGAGGCGAATGTCGATGGATTCAAGGCGGTCATCACTCGAACCGGCTACACGGGTGACTTGGGATATGAAGTGTGGGTGCCCAACGATCGGGCGCCGAGCCTTTGGGATGCATTGATCGACGCCGGTCACGACTACGGGCTCCAACCGGCGGGCCTTGATGCTCTGGACGTCACGCGCATTGAGGCAGGGTTCATCATGAATGGAGTCGACTACTTCAGCGCCAACCACTGCCTGATCGAATCGCGTAAGTCAACGCCTTACGAATCCGGCCTGGGCTGGACGGTCAATCTCGATCGTGAGCCGTTCATCGGGCAGAAAGCGCTGCGGGAAGAGAAGAGACGTGGCCCCGAGCGACGGTTTGTCGGGCTGGAGCTTGATTGGGATGAGTTCGAGCGCCTCCATGCCAAGCACGGTCTGCCACCCCAGGTGTGCAGTGCGGCCTGGCGAGACGCCGTGCCGGTCTACAATTCGCGCGGCGTCCATGTCGGTCAAGCGACGAGCGGCACGTGGTCCCCGGCACTGAAGAAGAACCTCGCGTTGGCCACGGTGAGCGCATCGCATGCCGCATTGGGGACCGTGCTGCGAATGGAGGTTACGGTCGAGTACGTTCGACACACCGTGTCAGCGGTGGTCAGCAAGAGGCCCTTCTTCGATCCACCGAGAAAGCGTGCCTAGTGGCGACTCCCTACGATGCCATCATCATCGGCGGCGGACACAACGGGCTGGTATGCGCTGCCTACCTGGCCAAGGCGGGGCGGAAGGTTCTGGTGCTCGAGCGACGTCACGTGCTCGGCGGGGCTGCCGTTACCGAGGAACTCTATCCGGGATTTCACTTTTCCGTATGTTCCTACGTGGTAAGCCTGTTTCGGCCGCACATTATCCGTGAGCTGGAGTTGGCCAAACACGGCATGGATCTGATTCCACTGGAATGCTCGTTCCTGCCCCTCCCCGACGGCGACTCGTTGTGTCGCTGGTCCGACGCCCACGAAACCCGCCGCGAGATTGCCCGATTCAGCGCCAAGGACGCCGAGGTTTATCCCGAGTTCGGCCTGGCCATGACGAAGATGTCGTGCTTCGTCAAATCCCTGATCGACTCGCCGGCTCCGGACCCGAGTTCGCTGCGTCCCCGGCAGCTCATTGAAATGCTCCGCCTGGGTAAGCGATTCAAGAGCCTGGGGTCCGACTTGATGCATCTGAATATGCAGTTGATGACCATGAGCGCGGTGGACTTTCTGGATCTGTGGTTCGAGTCCGACGTATTGAAAGCCCCCATGTCGGTCAGCGGCATCATAGGAACATTCCTCGGCGTCCGCTCACCGGGGACCGCCTATGTATTGTTGCATCACTACATGGGCGAGATTGACGGGGCTTTTCGGTCCTGGGGGTTTTGCAGAGGGGGGACGGGGCAGTTGTCGCTGGCCATTGCGTCGGCGGCCAGGAGCTTCGGAGCCGAGATTCGCACCGAGGCACCGGTCGAGCGCATCCTCGTCGAAAGAGAACGCTGCACCGGTGTGGTTCTGCCCAGCGGCGAGGAGATCCGTGCTCGGACCGTGGTCTCGGGCGTCGATCCGCATCGCACGTTCCTTTCCATGGTGGGCATCGAACACCTCGATGACGAATTCGTTACGCAGATCCGACGATACAAGATCAGAGGAAGCTCAGCCAAGGTGAATCTGGCGGTCGATCGATTGCCGGTGTTCAGTTGCCGAAAGAACGGCACCGCCCATTTGCGCGGCGATGTGGCCATCGCCCCCAGTATCGACTATCTGGAGAAGGCCTACGACGACGCCAAGTACGGGGACTTTTCGGCTCGCCCCTATCTCAACGTCGTTATTCCGTCGATCGTCGATCCGAGCGTCGCCCCGCCGGGCAAGCACATCGTGTCCTGCTTCGTGCAATACGCGCCCTATGCGATCAAGGAAGGAGCTGAGAATTGGCCACAGCGGCGCGAGGCGCTCGGAGACGCCGTAGTGGACACCCTGGCGGAGTACTGTCCGAATCTC
>JADFPW010000367.1 GCA_022562105.1 Planctomycetota bacterium | reverse complement strand
TTCGCCGTGTTTGTCAAGAACAAATCCGATTCTTCTTTCGATTCTTGCTCAACACCGCTCAGGGCGCATGGTCGATAGCTCATATCTGAGGCCAGTGTAGCAAAACAGCCCCCCAACTCGCGCGGACTGGCGATTCACCACTGCAGTTCGCGTCACTCAGACCCTGTTAAGATGGAGGATATGGAATACAGATCTAATGGTTCCGCTAGCATTCTGCATGCCACGGCTGGATTACCGAGGGCACTGTAAATGTCGCGATACGGGGGCACGGCAGCGCACGGTCCGCCTCGCGGGCTAAAGTCCGCGGCTTGCTTGTCTCGCAGTGTCGCCGGTCGTTATGATACGGGGCGCCAGTGTTCCCAAGGCTACGGCCGGCGAGGCGCTCCGCCGAAGGCGGACTACGAACGCTGGTCCACGGCCTGGTTTCGCCGGACCGCGCCACTCGCCCGCGGCAAGCTCTTCGGCTGAGAATGGGTGAATCTGTGGAAAGGGCCCCGTGTCGCCGGTTGGATCGCTCAGAGATCGCGTCAGAACTGGATCGGAATGCTATTCCTTGGTGTTGAAGTCCGGCTGACGTTCGAGAATGGTGTCGGCCAGGCCGTACTCGATGCATTGCTCGGCATCGAGCCATTTGTTGCGGTCGCAATCTTTTTCGATATCAGACCGAGGTTTGCCGGTTCGCGAGGCGAGAATGCTGTAGATGCGGTCACGGATACGGATGATTTCCGCCGCCTCGATGGCCAGATCGGTCGCCGCTCCTTCAATCACGCCGCCGATGAGGGGCTGATGTAGCAGCATGCGCGAGTTAGGTAGGAGGAACCGTTTCCCCTTGGTTCCCCCGCACATGAGCACCGCCCCCATGCTGGCCGCCATCCCCACACAATAGGTGGCGACGTCGCAACGCAGAAACTGCATGGTGTCATAGACCGCCAAGCCCGCCGAGACCGACCCGCCCGGTGAGTTGATGTAAAAGTGGACATCAGACTTTGGATCCTCATTGGAGAGGAACAGGAACTGGGCAATGATCGTGTTGGCTGCGTCGTCGTCCAACCCGCCCGTCAGAAAGACGATGCGATCCTTGAGCAGGCGGGAATAAATGTCGTAGGCTCGTTCGCCTCGTCCGGTCGTTTCGATAACAAAGGGGATCATTTGCCCTCGACTATTCATAGTTTTCTGGTTCCGCCTTATGAGGACTTCTTGTCGTCGGCGTGAATATCCTCGCGCAACACTTCATCGACCAGGCCGTATTCCACCGCCTCCTCAGCCGTCATGTAGTGGTCGCGTTCGGTCTCGTCGATCACCCGCTGCAACGGCTGGCCGGTGTGGTGGGCGATCAGCTCGTTGAGGCGTTGCTTGTCGCGCAGCACTTCCTCGGCCTGGATGCGAATGTCCTCCGCCTGGCCGGTGATTCCTCCGTAGGGCTGATGGAGCATGATTTTGGCATTGGGCAGAATGTACCGTTTGCCCTTGGCCCCGGCCATGAGGATGACCGCCCCGCCGCTGGCCGCCTGACCGATGCAGTAGGTGGCCACCTCGCAGCCCAGGAACTGCATGGTGTCGTAGATGGCCAGCGTCTGGTCAACCATTCCACCGGGCGAATTGACGTACAGGTTGATATCCTGGTCCCGTTTGATCGACTGCAGGTAGAGCAAACGCATGATCACGATGCTGGCGGTCCGTTCGGTAATCGGACCGGCCAGGAAGATGATGCGGTTCTCCAGGAGCATGTCCTCGATGGACATCTCCCGCGTCCGCTGATAGGGCGGGTATTGGTTTCGGGTGGGCATCACGCGTGGGTCAAACACGTCCATCATTGCTGTCCTCTGCTTGTTGATCGTACTGTGGCACGGGTTTTCAACCGGTAAAGACGGACACAGGTTACAAACCGGTGCCACACCCGCCAGCGGGCTCCTAGTGTTCGTCGGCAGAATCGCCGTCTACCTTCTTGGCGACCTTTTTTCGCTTCTTGGCGGTTTTCTTCTTGGCCTGCTCGGGGTCTGGCTTTTTCGGACCCTCCACCTCTTTGATCTCCGCCTGGGTCAGCAGGTGATCGAGAATCTTCTCGTCGCGGATCTGCAGGTACAGGGCATTGAGCCCATCCCCTTTGCTCAGCTCGTCGCGGGTCCGATCAAAACGCTCACGGTGATGGCGGGCGATTTGGGCGATGGCCCCGTTGAGCTCATCGTCGGAAACCTCGACCTCGTGCTCCTCCGCGATCTTGTCCATGATGAAGTGCAGCTTGAGATCCTCGATGGCCTTCTCCCGGGTGGACGCCCGCAGGTTGTCCATTTCCTTTTCCACCTGCTCCTTCGGCATCCCCTGCTGGTAGGTGTCGATCATGCGCCGCGTCGCAGCCCACTCGACTTGCCGCTGGGACAGACCGTCCGGAAGGTCCAGTTTGGTATTGTCCACGATGTATTTGATGATCTGGCCGCGCAACGCCCGCTGCATGACCTGGCCCAGACGCGAATCCATCTCCGCCCGCACCGAGTCCTGCATGTCCTTCTTGTTCTCGAAACCCAGGCCCTCGATGAACGCCTTGTCCAGCTTGGGGAGGGCGAGTCGCTTGACCTCGTGGATGGTGACATGCACCGTGGCATCCTTCCCCCGCAGCTCCAACTCGGCGTGATCGTCGCGAACGCGTCCCTTGGTCTCAATCTGATCGCCCGCCTTCTTGCCCACCAGATCCTTGCCTAACGCTTCCAGGAGAACCCCCCCGTAGACCTGATTGCGGGCGGCCAGGACGGCGTTCGACTCGTCGATCAGCGTGGTATCACCCACCACGACCTTGACCTCGCCGTAGATCAGGTCGTCGGCTTTGACCACGCCCTTCTCGACCGGCTCCCACTGCCCGCGGTGGGCACGCATCCGGTCAATTTCGTGGGTCACGTCCTCGTCGGTGATCTCAACGCTCGGCCGCTCAACCGGGATCTTCTCCAGCTTGGGCAAATCGAACTCCGGCCGGAGCTCGACCTCACAGCTATAGGTGAGTTCGCCTTCCGTCGGCAGCTCCATGTACTCAAACGCCTGCTCGATGGTGACCAGGCGGTCCACCTTCTCACGCCGCCGGGCCGATACGGAATCACTTCGCTCTTCCGGTGCCTGGACCCAAATCAACGGGTCGCCCACCGGATTGATGTTCGCCTTCTCGGTGGCGGCCAAATAGCTGGCCCCGACGACCTGCGATACCAGTTGATCGCCCACCTCGTGGCCGAAACGCTTCTGGATCAACTGCAACGGCGCTCGCCCCTTCCGGAATCCCGGAACGGCCGCATCACGCTTGAGTTCGCTGAACTGCTCGGTCAGCCGGTCGTCCAGAATCTCCCGCGGAACGGTCACCGTGAGCTTGACTCGCAGGGTGCCGACCTCTTCGGTCTTGACCTGAACCGCTTCTTTCAGCTTCTTCTCGGCCAACTCCGCCGGGGTCAATTCCTCATCGCCGGCCTCCTCAGCGTCGGTCGCCTCTGCGGTGGCCAGTTTTTCGTCAGTCATGGCAAACGCTCCTGCGGGAAGCTGTTTCGAGCCCGGGGGGGCATCCTTGACCCCCCGAGATACTCGGACCACGGACCTTACCCCACCACCGACGCTGACGCAATGCACCCCACCCGTGCCCACCGACAGGGAGGACCGCCTGCCACTGCCCACCCCGGAACGTGCCCCGCCCGCGGACGAATCTTCTTTCCAGCGCTCGCCGGAGCCGATAACATCAACGGCAGATAACCGCCTGTCCGGCCGGCGAGCCGCACGCGTTCACTCGACCGGGCGATCCACCGAAAACGGAGAATCGACTATGAGTGCCGTAACCGATCTACTGGGTCCGGACGCCGAATCGCTCCTGAGCTACACCTGCACCGGAGTCACCCGCGACACCCTCCACCTTCCAGGCTCGGACTTCGTCGACCGGATCATGGCCTCCACCGATCGACCCGTCCCCGTCCTGCGCAACATGCAGGCTCTCTTCGACCACGGCCGTCTGGGCGGATCCGGGTACATCTCCATCCTCCCGGTGGATCAGGGGATCGAGCACTCAGCCGGGGCCTCATTCGCCCCGAACCCGATCTACTTCGACCCGGCCAATATCGTCAAGCTGGCCATCGAGGGTGGATGCAACGCGGTGGCCTCGACGCTCGGCGTGCTCGGGGCGGTCAGCCGAAAGTACGCCCACAAGATCCCCTTCCTGGTCAAGCTCAACCACAACGAGCTGCTGACCTACCCGACCAAACACGA
>JADFPW010000035.1 GCA_022562105.1 Planctomycetota bacterium | reverse complement strand
GACCCCACCCACCGCGAGCCCGAAAACCTGTCACTGCCTAGATGGGACAGATTCTCCACAATCGGCGATGCCCTTGGCGCCACGTCGTCGAGCGCAACGCAAGCGTGTGTTGCGTTTACGCCAGCTCCTCGACCGTTCACACCACCGAGTCCGCCATGGCTGCACCGCTCGACCGTTCACACCACCCAATCGACCATGGCTTCACCGCTCGACCGTCCGCCCCCTCTACCTACTCCTCCTGGTCGGCGTCGATCCAACCGGTGTGGCCGCTCGGCGCCCGAACGTATAGGAAGCCTTCGTATCGCCCGAGTACTGGGACCTGCTGGCCGGGCTCGAGCCGGAGAATGACGAGCGCATCTGCGTTGGGCTCGAGCAACACAGCTCCTCCGGCCGCTGCCACCCGCGACCCGAGCGGCGAGTCGACCGGTTCCGTGAGGCGCGCGGCTACGTAGCCGTCGACTCCGTCTGGGGATCGCACGCGGAAATACTCGCCGGATCCGCCCAGTACGTGCAGAGGCGTGTATTGGCCGAGCTCCCGGATTATCTCGCCGCGACGGCCAGGTGCCGCGCGCAGTCGAATGCCGTCGTTGATAACGCGCACCCATTGGCCGAGTTGCTCGAGGTCAGCGGTCTGCTCCGCCATCGTGCCGCGCGGTGGATCCAGGAACGGATACGGGTCTACGGCGCCTCGGCGGTACACGCCGAAGTGGAGATGGGGCGGGGTGGTGCGTGCGTTGCCGGTATTGCCGACGAAGCCGATGGTGTCGCCGACCTGGCCACTGATCCGGGGGCTGTTGTCACGGTCACAATCACACTGGACATCGACACGATATTGGGTGGTGGGGCGGATACCGATAGTGACACGGCCGCGGCGACCGGCACCGCCACCGCGATCCTGACCCCCACTAACCCGCCCTGGGACGAGGTGACGGTGGAGAGCATGAGCTTGTCGATCGAGCCACTCTCGTTCCATTTCAACTTCGGATTCCTACTGGATCTCGACATGGACATCAGCAATCTGCAGCTCGATGCCGTCGAGCCGTTCGGCGCCCCGCTCGAACCCGACGGCAGTGTGTTCTTTCCGTCGGCCTTGTTTCACATCAGTGGGACGGCCCACGCAGAAGGATTCCTGGGGCTCATCAACGAAGACCTCATGATCGACAACGTCAGCGAGTCGAACTTCTCCGGCCGATTCACCGGCGGATCCGGCACGGTGGTCTTTGACCAGTTGTTTCTCGATTCGCTGACCGACGAGCTAGATCCGGCGGACCTGCCCGACGGGATCAACTCGCTGGCTTTCACGATCAACGTGGATTTGGGCGGCGTGGTGTTTTCGGGCTCCCTTACGCCCATTCCGGAGCACTTCGACCACGACGGCGATGGGGACATTGACTTGTTGGACTATGCTGACTTTGTCGCTTGCACGACCGGCCCCGACATCGACATATTTCCCCCATGCGACATTCATGACGCCGACGAAGACGGAGACGTCGATCACCACGACTTTGGTGAGTTCCAAGTTGCCTTCGGAATACCGCAGTAGTCGCAGCGCTCAGTACGTCCGGGCGAGCACCAGGAACACCACAACATGCACCAACCAGACGATAACGGCCACAGTTAGTTGGACTTTCTCCGAGCGCCGCGAGAACGCTCTGCGGTAGGTGAAGAAGACGGCGACCGAAGCACCGCTGACGAATCCGAACAAATCGACCCACCAGACGGCTGGCGGAACTTGGGGATCGAACTGGAGCAACACCAGTAGCACTATGGCGCATACACCCGAGAGTATGCCCGGCAAGATAGTGACCCAAAAGAGTCCGAAGATGGGCCGCTGTGCGCTGACTTTCAAGGTGAGTGCTTCGCCGCATTCTGGACACCGAGGCTCGGTCAGGTCGCGTAGGTTGTAACCACATCGCGGACAGGTTGCGTCCCGATCAAGAAGAAACAGCCTCAACAACTTGGAGTCCCCAAAGAGCGATTGCCTATCGGATCCATGAAATGAACCCATCGGATTCTCCTGAACTGAGATCGTCGCTTCCCAGGCGTAGTTGTCCTCAGTCGCATCCGCGGCTGACGGAGTAGTCCGCGCCGACGCTCCCAGCACATCGAGCACTTCCTGTCGCACGCGATCCAACTCAATCCCGAGAGCCCCGAGTATGTGGGTTGGGATCCCGGCAGGATCGCCCAGCAGGCCGAGCAGCAGGTGCTCGCTTCCGACGTAGTTGTGATTCAAGCTCCGGGACTCCAAAATCGCTCTCTCAATTACCTTCTTGGCCCGTGGGGTTTGCGGCCGTCTTCCCGTGGCCACCATGTCCGGCCCGTTCTTGACCAGCTTGTCCAATTCCATGCGGACCTTCGGCAGATCAACTTCCAGTTTCTTCAGGACGCCGGCCGCGACCCCGGAACCCTCCCTGACCAGACCGACCAAAATGTGCTCTGCACCGATGTATTCGTGGTTTCGCCGTTGAGCCTCCTCGTTGGCCAACGCCATGATCATGCGAGCTCGATCCGAAAAAGGCTCAAACATTATCCAACACCTCCGGGCCGTAGCCGTCGAGTCAGTTGATCGATGACACCTGACGGGACGAGCTGATCGGTGTCCATCTCCCAATCGGCAACGGCTCGGTAGCGCCGTCGGCGGGCGTCTAGAAGTTTGTGAACTTCGGTAAGGCCGCCGTCAGGTGACAGGTCGGGGCGCTGGTCCTGCGACTTGGAATCAGCGGCGATTCGTTTCCAGAGCGTACTTGCCGATGCGGTCAACCATACGATCGCCCCGGCTTGGCGCATGATGGAGATGTTCTCGTCATCCAACACAGCCCCGCCGCCGACGGCTATGACATGTGGCTCACGCTTGCAGACCTCGGCGATCACTTCGCGTTCATGTTTGCGAAAGGTGTCTTCGCCTTCCGCCTCGAAGATTTGAGTGATGGTTTTTCCGGCGTGATCCGCAATCTGCTTGTCTGTATCGACAAACAGCAGGCCTAGACGCTCGGCGAGCAGTGGGCCGACTGTCGATTTGCCGCTGCCGCGATAGCCTATGAGAATTACATGCCCGCGGGTGGCGCGGTCTAGGCCCCATGCGGGGCTCGGTCGCTCATTAGATTCTGAGGGACTCAGGTCGGTCATTTTCGCGGCTCCGGCTCGGGTTTCTCCAGAAACGGTGCCGCCAGGCGGCGAAGCACAGACGGAGATTTGGTGATTCCGGTCCACATACGAAACTGACGCGCAGCCTGATGGGCGTAGACTTCGAGTCCATCCACGATTCGACAACCCGCAGCCTCGGCGGCCGCGAGCAAACATGTTGGGCGTGAGGAATAGACCATATCCACGACGACGGGCTTGTTGCTCAGTCGATCGTGCGAAACAGGAGATATGTCGGGCGCCGCCCGGGAGCCCAGGGTCGTCGCGTTGACCAGCAGGTCCGCACTGGAAGCGTCTCGCTGGACCCAGGGCGCCCAACCACATCCGAAATCACCAGCTACTGCGGCGGCGCGCTGCGCCGTCCGGTTGTACACCGTAACGGCGACCTTGCAGTCCACCAGTGCAGCCACAATCGCCCGGGCGGCCCCGCCCGCCCCTAAGACGTCCGCGGTCCGACCGGCCAGGTCCGCCCTGGTGCAGTGCAGGGTATCGGTCAGGGCGTCGAGAAACCCATCGTAGTCCGTGTTGTGTCCGCACCAGGTTTCACCCTTGCGAACCAGTGTGTTCACCGCCCCGACTCGACGGGCCGTTGGATCGAGTGAGTCGTTCAACCAGGCGCGAGCGTGTTCCTTGTGGGGCACGGTGATGCTGGCGCCGGCGAAGTCGAGCCACGGTCGGGCTTCGACGGCTTCCAGAAACGATGTCAGACTGTCCGCCCCGCCGGGAAGTTCGATCGGCAGGTAGACGGCGTCGATTCCGCAGTCCTGAAATGAACTGGTGAACACCACCGGCCCCGGCGAGTGCCACACCGGGTCACCAAGCAGCCCATACCATCTTGTTTGTCCACTGATCGCCCGCCACCGGTAGTGATCGAGCATCTGCGATAGCGTAAGCTGTCCAGGCGCGGTCGCCGGCCCATCGTCCGGAGTGCAGTAGGTGGCGAACGCACCGAATTTGCCGGCCAGCACACGCGTCAACACGCCCGCCCTTCCGAGACAGATCGCCATGATGGGCCGACGCGCCGCTCGCATGAGCTCCAAGGCTTCGAACGACTCGACCACAGACTGTCCATGCCAGACGAGCTTGAGCACAGCCTCGGGTGCAGCGGCCTGCATTGCATGCAGCAGGGCAGGCGCGTCCGACGGCCGACCGGTCATGTCATGGTGCGAGAGAATCAGCCGACTCGCCGAGCCGACGGTCTGCGAGGTGGCATCGACCGGAACTACCGATCGGATCAGCTCCCGAACCGCGGCAGATTCACTCCACGCTTTGTACTCGACGTCGATAAAACCGCGCCCCACCGTCAAGGTCTTGACCAGCAGCTCCGCGCGTTCGGTGGCCGACGCGACTGATTGGCCGCCTTCGTCTGTCGGTCGGCAGGTTACGATCCATCGACCCGGAGGAAGGTCGTGGATCGCGGCCGGGATCTCGGCGGCGCCGCCCTCGAGCAGATCGAGCCGGAGTTCAACCATATCCGCGCCTCGGGCCAGTGCGTCTTTCGCCTGGCGGAGTAACTGGCCCGGATTCTCTGCGCTGATTGAGGCGATGAGGACCGGTCGATCGGGCGGTAGTTCTTCGGAGTGGTGCACCCTACTGGTCATCCCCCACGGGCCGTGGCTCATCGATACCACAACGTGTCCGTATCCGAGCCGTGACCGTCAGGGAGCGGATTCCAGCGGCCGAGCCGTCATGCGGCGCGACCGCTCCCTCACGGTCGCGGCTCAGTTTGTTGCGATTATTCTGAGACACTCCGCCACGGGGTCAATTACTCCGTCATGTTCACGACGTAGGCCTGTTGCACCGATTCAGGCGAGACGGCCGGCTCAACCACCAGGTTGTACAGCAAGCGGTTCTGATGCTGCTGATCCTTTTGGACAATCGTTCCGACGGCGACGGAGATCGGTAAGCTGTCGCGGCGGCCGTCCGTGAGAACCAAATCACCGACACGGATGCTGCCATCGTCGAGGTACTTGTGATCGACGTCATGAATAATCATTCGGCCCTCCTGGCTGCCGGTCATCCAGAATAGAACGTCCAGGACTTCGGCGTCGTCGTCGGTAGCACGGGCGATGACAACGGCCATTCGACTCTCCACGTCGCCGAGAAGCCGCACCCGCGCCGCGCGCGACGAAGCCTCCACCACCTCGCCGAGCAACGCTTCACCGGCCAGCACACTCATCCCCACGTCAACACCGCCCGACCGGCCCACATCGACAAAATGCGACGTGATCACCTTCTGGCCGGGCCGAATCCCTCGACTTAGCCCCTCGTCGAGCAGGATCGAGTGACGCCAAGCCAGGGAGTCTCGCCCGATCACTCGGGCCAAGATCAACCGCCCACCCGACAGGCCGCTAGCACGGTATCCGTGAAGGACGGCGTTTTCCTCCTCGAGCATAAGAATGCGGGCCTGCTGAGTCGCCACCTGGTGGCGCAGCCTGGCTGATTCACGCTGACCATCCTGGTTCGCCAAGTCGTCTGGATCGGATGTGGGGTTCGAATCGGCCACCACCAGACCGATCAGACGAGTTACCACGCTATGAAACGGAGCCATCAACTGTACCGGGCGCCCGATCCATTCGGTGGTACGCGAGGGAAGCACTAATGCAAGCAAGGAAAGGGCCACCAGGGCAGCGATAAGCGTTCGTGGGCCGATCGATCTGCGATAGAGCGGTTTCACTGTGGTTTTGGGCCCAGATGGGTGACAAGTCCGCCCGGTCGGCGCGGGCACCGCTGCGATTACACGCAACATTCGGACGATGCTGCGGCCTGGACTACATGTCGTCCAGGTCGGACTCCATAGCGTCCTTCAGCAGAGTCAGGTTGTCCAAATAGATGGCCGTCCCTCGGGCCACGCAGGTCATGGCGTCGTCGCACACCCGGGCTTCCAGGCCCGTGGCCGCGGTCATCACCTCATCCAAGCCCGGGAGCAGTGCCCCGCCGCCGACCATCGTGATGCCACTCTCGACCAGGTCGGCGGCCAGTTCGGGCTCCAACTGCTCGAGTGTCCGCAACACACACTCGATGATCTGGCCGATGGGTTCCTTGAGGGCCTCGCGGATCTCCTGGCTGGTGATCATGCATTTGCGAGGCAGCCCGCTGATCAGGTCGCGCCCTCGAACCTCGCGCGAGCGCTCCTCGGGCAGTTCGGCCACCGATCCGATGTCGATCTTGACCTTTTCGGCCGTGGGCTGACCGATCATCAGGTTGTAGGTCCGTCGCATGTGGTTGATGATGGCTTCATCCATGTTGTCCCCGCCGACGCGCAGGGATTGGCTGACGGCGATGTCCGCCAGCGTCAGGACAGCCACTTCCGTGGTGCCCCCTCCAACGTCGACGATCATCGACGCGGTGGGTTCGACGATCGGTAGACCCGCCCCCATGCCTGCCGCCATCGGTTCCGACACCAGGTACACCTTGCGGGCCCCGGCCCGTTCGGCCGAGTTGTAGACCGCTCGCTTCTCGACCGCGGTGATCCCCGACGGAATGGCCACCACGACGCGCGGACGCACCCACCGGCGGCGGCTGTGCACTTTGCGAATGAAGTAACCGAGCATCGCTTCGGTGATGTCGAAGTCGGCTATGACCCCGTCTTTGAGTGGGCGAATGGCGGAGATGGAGCCCGGCGTCTTGCCGAGCATTTCCTTGGCCGCGGTCCCGACCGCGTTGCCGTTGTCCAGTACCCGGTTGGTTCCTTTGCGAACCGCGACCACGGACGGCTCGTTCAGGACGATGCCCTGTCCTCGAACGCAGACCAAAGTGTTGCAGGTACCCAGATCGATCCCCATGTCAGTGCTGAACATGCCGAGCAGGGAATCGAAAATCACGAAGTTGTATCCTCTCCAGCTGCGAGCCACAGGCGCTGGCCGACTGCACCCGGCATCGCGGAGCATTCATTCGGGGCTTGGTGCGAAGTGGAACGGGCCGCCTCACGGTACACCGCATGCGTGAAACAACCGGTCGCGCCCCGCGATTCCCCTCCTCGCGCCTGGCGTCGCTACGCCGCAGACGTGTCGACCGCGATCAGATTCCGGATCGACCGCTAGCCGCGCCCAAGCGGCAGCCAACTTCCAAAAAGCTGCTGGCTCTTGACCGCCAGATAGATCCCGCCGATCAAGACAAACAGCGTCGCAATCGCCGTCAGGGCCGTGTAAATATCGCTGCTGGCCCCGCCACGATCTAATCCAGTGTCGCTCATCAAAGAGTCCCTTCGCCCCAGGCAGCCGCTAGCTGCGCAAGCCAAACCCTGCCGAGTCGGCCACCAGGTCGTTGATCTGCGGCACGGCGACCGAGCGGGTAATCCTGCCCGCGGCCATCTCCGGCTCGACCTCACTGATGGTCAGCTCGCCCACAAAATCCGGGCCTCGATAGATCACGAACACCATATCCTTGGTGACCCCATCCGCCGATCCGACACTCACCGTGGCGTACTTGCCTTCGATTTCCGTGATCCGGCCGCGGATCAGATCGCGTGTTGCGGCAGTTTCCGCATGCACGCCTCGCATCCCGGGCCCAACTGCCACTTCCGGCGAACCGCTGGGCGCCCGCCCGTGGGCGACGGCTATCCTCTCGTTCTCCGATCGGAGCAGGTTGTTCTCCTGCTCGTATTGACGCTTTTCCTGAACCAGCACGAGAACTTGGGCACTCAGTTCGTTGACCCGCTCATCGAGATCGATGTTCCGCTTCTCCAGCTCCATGTTGCGTTGTTCGAGCCCCTTGCGCTGCGTTCGCTCGACTTCCCATCCATTTTGGGCGACCTGCACGCTGCCCAGCAGCATCGCGTTGCTGGCTTCCAGTCTAGCCTTCTCGGAACCCAGGTCCGCCTTGTCGGCTGCCAACTCGTTGACCCGACGCATCCCGTCCCGAACCTGCCGCTCCAGGTCGGCGTTTTGTTGCAGAATCGCCTCCCGGGCGTCCAATGCAGCCGCCCCCTCCGCGGCATGCGAGGCAATCAGGTTGCGTTGGTGGGTGTCGCTGGCTCGATATAGCCCACGATACTCTTCCGCCAACGACTTCCAGTCCGCCGTTTGGGCGGCGAAGGAGATGAACAGCATCGCAAAGGCGATGCTGAACACCGCCTGCAACACGACAAATATCTTGTGCAAGGTGCTCAAAACTGCACTCCTTCAACAACAAGCTTAGGGTCACATCACCCCGCGATCAGCCGATCGGTCGCGAGGCCATTGGTGTACCAGCTCCCCAACGCGATACAGGACGCCGAGAACTCAACCCCCTATAACGCAACGCGGGTCCACTTGCAAGCCCCCCGCCACCGCGCCGGGAATCTCCCGGGCTACCTCCTGCCCTGGGGGTTCCTGGAACCTGTCTCAGCGTCGGCCAGCCACGATCACCCGGGGGAAGCTGCCTCCCCCGGCGCGGAAGGGTTCGGGGAACCGCATGGGCCTCAGGCGACGGCCTGGCGGATTCGCTGGACGATCAGGTCGTGTTCGGGGAACTCGCCGGTGTCGTGCTTGCTGTAGATCAACTCCCCATCCACCCGCACGTCGAAAACACCGCCTCGGCCTTCAATCAGGCGGGGTTCAGTATCGCATTCTTTCTTGATGGTGTCCGCCAAACTGGCGGCTTTGGGTTGGTAGTTTCACTGCACGCAGTATTGGATCGAAATCTCGGCCATCCTGGATTCACCTCGTCAGGCACACGGAATGCGTGGGGACCCTTATCCACACCATCTGTTGGCTAGACGGAATGGTAACCGAGCCCGCAGAGGTAGACAAATCGTGGCCATCTACGGGACGCTAGGCTCCGGCCCCTCCATCCGGCAGCCCTCTGGGGCAGGCGAGGGTTGCTCCCAACCCCCACCCTCTTGCCAAACTAACCGCCGGACACGAACCGGCGGCGAGTCAAAGCCAAGAAGGCAAATCCCGGGATCATCACCAGGAGACCAGCTCCGCACGTGGTATCGCCGTCGGTCGGATTTCGGACAATCGGCACCCCGTCGCTGTCGCCGTCGCCGTCGCCGGCGCTGCCGCCGGTGTTCCCGCCATCCGAACCCGGAAAGACGGTGATCAACTCGGTGACCGGATTGGTGACTATCGTCTGGCCGAAGCTATCGACGATGGTGAGCGTCAACGTCACCGGAAAGGTCAGCGTTCCGGAGGTGTTGTTGGTATACGTGTGTGGCACGCTGAAACTGCTGGCAGTGTCACCGTCGCCCAACTCCCACGCGACCGCGGTGACTACCGACCCATCGGGTTGGTTATCGGTCGAGAAGCTCAGGTTCACCGAAAACGGCGACGTGCCCTGCGTGCTTTTGACACCCGTACCGGTTTCCACATTGATGGACACCAGAACGGGGCCCGAGGTACTCCCCTCCGTTGAGCTGGCGTCAATATTGACGCCGAAGCTGCGCGAGCCCACGTCGCCCTCTTCGTCCCGGGCGGTGAAGGTGGCAATGAACGTCTGTGCGGTCCCGTCCAGGACTTGGTAGGTGTGGGTGGCTGTCCGGCTGTCCACCGGAGAGCTGCCATCGCCAAAATCCCACTCGTTGGAGACAATCGCGCTGTCGCTGAGGGCATTGGCGGAAAAGCTCACCGTCAGCGGGCTGGGCCCCGACGACGGAGTCACCGAAATAGTGACGCTCGGGTCCGTCGGAACGGGCAGGTTCCCACCATCGTCGCCACCGGTACCCCCGCCACCGGTGTCGATGATCTCGCCACCGCCGACGATGTTGCCGTCGGAATCGACCAGGACGCCCCAGGAATAGCGACCGGCCCCGTTGGCGGCAAAGATCCCGAAGAATTGAGTAACGCCCTCGGTGAATGTGTGACTATCCACATTCTCGTTCTTGACGATGAACACCCCGTCGACCACCTCGGTGCCGACGTGATCCCCAATCTCGGGGTCGAACGGATCGGGCACCCAGTCGCCGTCTTCGGGGATCCAGGAGAAACTCTGCGTGCTGCCGACCACAAGAACTCGTACCACCTCGTCACCCAGAACCTCATCCTCCCCATCGACCTCCACCGTGCGGAGATCTTCGTTGTTCGTCCAGGATATGGTGGTTCCGTTGACGCTGATGTCGGCCACCGGCTCGGGCCAGGTCAATCCGCCGTTGGTGGTAGATTCATCGGCTGCATCCACCGCCGCCCGGGCATTGATCCGCCCAAAACCGTAGCGGAAACTCCGACCCGTGATGGCGTCGTATTGGGCGTCCGTGGCGGCGATTTTCTCTGCGGTATGCTCCAGGATGGTTCGCACCTGGGTGGCGGTGAGATTCGGATTCATGCTCACGCACAAGGCTGCCACGCCCGAGGTCACCGGGCAGGCCGCCGACGTTCCGCTGAAGTCATCCGTGTAGCTCGGGTCGGGCAGGTTGGGAAAGCCGAAGTCGTTGAACCCGTCGTTGTTGTAGCCTGGCTCGGCGTAACCGGCCTCGTCGTCGTTGTCGGTGGTGACCATGCCCGGGAGGAAGTCCTCCCCACTGGGCGCCATGACGTCAAGCTCTTCGCCAAAGTTGCTGTAGCTGGCTCGCAGATCGAGGGCGGACGACGCCCCCACTCCGATCACGGTTGGCAGTGCGGAAAGATCGAATCCGGGCTCCAACTCCCGGGCCTCGTTTCCAGAGGCAAAGACGATGACCATGCCGCGACCCCCGCGCCCCTCGACGAACGCGGTCTCGATCGCGTCCACCACAATTAGCGGGTCAGGAAAAAAAGCAGGCCCACCCCAACTGTTGTTGTGAACATCCACATTCTGCTGGCGGGCAAACGTGAAGACGCTGGCCGTCTCTGCATTAGTCAGGAACTCGGTAAGGGCCCGAGAAGCCGTAAATCGGGCCAACGGCGCGACCCCGCGCACGCCAACGCCGTTGGCGTCCGCACAAATCAACCCCAGCACCGCCGTGCCGTGGCGGTCCCCAATGTTCTTGGGGCGTGGATCGCCGTCATTGTTAAATGGATCGTGGCCCACATCCAGGTAGTTGCCTCGCAGGTCTTCGTGGTCCACATCAACTGAGTCGTCGAAGATCCCTATTCGAACATCCTCACCGAGCGTCTTTTGCCACGCCCCGAGAACCTCGATGTCGGCCCCCGGCGTGCCGCCGTCCTGCCCGGTGTTGTTCAGGTGCCACTGCAGATTGTAGAACTGGTCCGACGGGGCCACCTGGAGGGGACGCATCGGGACAATGAAGTTCGGGTGGGCGTAGACCGTCCGATTGTCGAGGTGCATCGCCGCCGCACATACAACCTCGTCCTCATCGGGGTCAATCACCGGTGCAGCCCGGTAGACGTTGCGCAAACCAGCGGCCGGAACCACCTCGCCCAGGCCATAAGATTGAAAAAACTCCTCCCGTTCTTGCTCCGATAACCCGGGGACCAGCTTGACCACCAGGGTTCCACTCGAGAGCACCAGCTCGTCGTGGCCTTTGAAGCGATAGACAGGATGGACGCTCTTGATTCCTCGCAGGGCGCGGACCGCGTCCCGCTGGACGCGGGAGGTCGACTGCACATCCAGAATCTGCTTGCGCGAGTTTCCGGGGTTCCACGGGATAGACCGCAGTTCGGCCATACCAGCGTCGCGAAGGCTCGCCGCCCCCCTGCTCAAATCGGAGGCGTCAAGCTCCACCACGAACTCCGTCTCGGATCGCACCACAACGTGAGCCCGGTCGTGCGTCGAGTAAAACAGCAACTCAGCGGCAGCCGCCGTGGTGCCCATCACCGCAAGAATGACGCCGGTAGCGACCGCGATGTGTTTCAGGGCCGATCCGTCAACCGACCACCCAATTCTTTTGACCCACTGCATGGAACCTCTGCCTCTTCGATTAGGGAACTCAACTCATTGCCGAAACAGCCTTCCGGGCGACATTCACTCCGCAATCCGTTGCACCAGGCGTCCCGCACTGGGATCCCGGACGCCCACCACGGTCCAATCCGCGATCTGCTTGTCTGGATGGGACGGCGACGCGGGTGCCGGTCTTGGCCTGCCGATCCGCGGGCACCAACCCGATGGTCGCCAGCCGATCCCAACGCGGAACTCCCAGGATCCCCGCCGTGCAGCCGCCGGGCCGCCGCCCAGACATACCCCGAGCGTCGTGCCCACAGACTACGCCTATTGTTGGGACCCACCAAGTGGGTGTCAAGATTGGCTGAGCGAGCGGCCCGCGCCTCGCAGGGCGTGGTAGACCGTCAAGACCGGCCACTAGCCGCAGTGAAGGCGTCCCAAGCTGATTCGTTGAACAGGACGAAGATCACCCGTTTGGGACTGGTGGAGCCAGCCAGGAACTCCGTCACCGCCGAAACGGCCACCTGGGCGGCCTCGGCCAGCGGATATCCGTACACGCCGCAACTGATCGCCGGGAAGGCCACCGACCGACAGCCGTGAATGGACGCTAGTTCCAACGACGCGCGGTAGCAGGATCTGAGCAGGTCGGCTTCGCCGTGGGTTCCATCCCGGTATCGAGGCCCGACGGTATGGATGACGAACCGGGCAGGCAGATTGTAGCCGCCCGTGATTCGGGCTTCCCCGGTCGGGCAACCCCCGAGCGACCGACACTCCTCCAAGAGTTGCGGCCCGGCCGCCCGGTGGATCGCTCCGTCCACTCCGCCGCCCCCCAGCAGTGTCGAGTTGGCGGCGTTGACGATGGCGCTGACCTGCTGGTGGGTGATGTCTCCCTGGACGATTTCGATTCGATCCATCACTGGCGCCGAGTTCACCATGTCGATTCTTCCATTACACGTGGGACCGATCATTGGACTCTGCACGCCCACGCCCATGGATCGCAATCCATGGGTTGCCGCTGCGTTCATTTGCGTCTGCGCTCCTGTGCGATCAGCGAGGGTCCATGCACAAAACATCGCAGATCCGGTCCACCCGAGACCCAAACCGCATGACTACCCATTCCCACGGGTACGGCGCCGCGTCGCGCCACATCGGCGAGCAGGCGCTCTCGATCGCGAACCAAGCGCTCTCGGTCAAAACTAACCTCTTTATCTACTCGGTCGCTGAGCCATTCATCGACCGGAGCGCACGTGGGAGCCGTAGCGCTAGGTGGGGCGTGCGCGTCATCTTGTTCGGCGAGCGCGGGGTCTTCATAAACGAGCGCCGTGTTGCGCAAGAATCCCGACGGACGGTGCTCAAGCAACGCCATCGGGCAAACGCACGGAATCTGTCGATGACGCAAGCGGTGGGCGTCAACGAACGCTCGTTGATGCGGCGTGCGGATTCCGAGCCACCCGAGCCATCGCCCCGCGGCAAATACCGGCCGCCGATCGATGATCAATTCATGGTGATCGCGTTCGGCAGGGGCGCATTGGAGCAACGATGCGAGTCGATGTTTCCACTCGTCGGGCGGACACTCGGGTCTGCGGGCAGCGGGGAAATGCGTACCGTGATGCAGACGAACGGTCACCCGCCCGCGCCAACCATCGGGAAGTTCCACGGTAGCGAAGTAGCGACCATCTCCGCGAAGAATCCTCCGATCGCGCTTCTTCCACCACTTCCGCGCGTGCTGGTCACACGCTCGAATGATCTTCCGAGCCAGCTCCTTTCGGCGGTTTTTCATCCAGGATTGCGACTGCGGGTTTCCGTCCTTGACGCAATACTCAGCCACATAGTGCGTCAGGAAACGCCATCGGTCCGCACGGCGGGCATGCCACAGGAACCAATGGGCCAGCGAAGCCAGGTTGTGAATCCGCTGTCGCTCGGTCGGGCTGGGGCGAACCCTCGAGCCGGGAAGATCGATGCAGATCATGCCCGCCGGCGACATTTCTGCGTGGAGCTTGCCGCCATCCTTGACGCCGTCTACGAGAATGTTTCGCGGATGACAGTCTGCATGAAGGAATCCGAGATGATGAGCGCCAGCGACAAACGCGGCCAGCGATTTCGCCAGGCGATCGGTCTCGCCTCGGCGGACGCTCGGTGGTTGGGACGTGATTCGTTTCCAAACACGATCTAGCGATTCGGGCGAACCCATGTCCTGGAGAACAAGCACGCTGACCCGCCCGTGCCGCGCTCTGTCAGCGGACGATGTGCGACTGGCTGTTGCGTATCCGACGGGTGATGGTGTCAGTCCGAGCTCGGCAGCCTGTTGGGTGATCGCGTACTCACGTTGAGCCGTACAGCCGGTGACCATCTCCTTGACCCGGGCGAGCCATCCGCGTTCCTTATAGACCTTGACGATGAAGACTGCATCGTCGAGTTGCAAACGCCAGACCTCCCGCACGTCCTGGCGTTTCAGAAGGCTGGCCCGTGGATCGTTCGCCAGGTCGAGCCAGTCCGGCGATCCCGGGCCGCACAGGCGATCCCGCCACGCATCGCCACCGTGCCAAGCCAGGCCATCCCGCATGACCTGCCAGTTGCGTGCGCGGTCGGCGTGCCGCCGCCCACCGCGCAATCCGTCGGTCGGCCGGGGTTGGGACTCCGTCTTGGCCATGGCAACCCGTCATCATATCCTGTTCCGAGCGGCCGCCACCAGGGCTCGGGCGCGCTGGGGATCGACCGGATTGTCCGAGCGTCCGTCGAGTTTGATGGCCGTGCCGACAATGACGCCGTCCGCGTCGGCCAATAGTGCGGCGATAGTCTCGGCGGTGACTCCGCTGCCTACGAGGATAGGACGATCCGGAACCGCTGCCTTGACCCGGCGCACATCCGCCTGATCCGCCGGACGACCGGTCGTGGGGCCGGAAACGACGAGGGCATCCGCCAAGCCTCGGTACGCGGTTTCCTCGGCCGCCAGGGCGATATCCGGCTGGCTCATGGGGACCGCGTGTTTCACGTGAACATCGGCCAGAATCGACACCTCCGGCGCAATGCGATCGCGAAGTTGAATCGTCTGACGGGCATGACCTTGGATCACACCTTGATCGGCGGCAGCGACCCCCAGGTGTATGTTGATCCGTACGAACTGGGCCCCGGCCGCGGCGGCTACCCCCAATGCCGCCTGGGCATCGTTACGCAGCACGTTGATCCCCAGGGGAAGTGAGACGGCCGCCCGAATAGCAGCCGCGACGACGCCCATGGTCGCGGTAGTGACGGGTTCAACATGGCAGGCCACGAACGGGGTGTCGCCGAAGTTCTCGACCATCAGCGCCCCAAAACCAGCGCCTGCCAACATGCGGGCGTCGTCCAGGGCTCGGGCCACGATCTTCTCGACCGGAAGCTCGTGCCTCGGGCTTCCGGGTAGCGGCGGAAGGTGGACCATGCCGATCAAGATGGGACGTGGAAGATCGAACATCACTTCTGCGGCACGGCCTCGGACACTACTTGGCCTTGCGGAAGACCGCGACCAGATCCTCGACGGGGACGACGTAGAGCTGATTGTCGGCCTCGAAATCGACGGGGATGGCCCGCTTGGGGTTGAAAAGGATCTTGTCGTATTGCCGGATCGGCGTATCGTCGTCGTTTTCGACCTGGGCGGAAATCGCCACCACACGTCCGGTGATCGTCGGGATCTCAACCGAGTCCGGCAGCTCAATGCCGCCCTTGGTGCGCTTCTTGTCCAGATCCTTGCGGACCAGCACCCGTTTGCCCAACGGCTCGATGGTCTCCAGCGTCATCTTGGTCGTGTTCGTCTCTTGCGGCATCAGCAACTCCCGCAGGGGCCCACGCCCCTGATATCGTCTACCTATAGTATAGCCCGACCCTGGAGCAACGGGCAACGGGAAAATCGCCCCGAATCGAAGGGGACGCCATCAGCCGGAAATCCGAGTACAATCTCCACCCATGCTCGCCCATGCACGAAACACCGCTCTGCTTGCCCTGCTGGTCATCCCTGCCGGGTACGCCCAAACACCGGCAGATCAACAGGTCCAACCGTCGAAGCCCGGCAGAATCGTATCCACCCTGGTCATCGGCACGGCGGAACCGGTAGCCGCAGACATTGATGCTCAGGGTGACACGCTGCCCGACGGTCCGCCGGCGACACCGGAAGTGAGCCTGACACCCGATGAGCTGGACCGGTTGGTGGCTGAGTTGGGGAGCAGCGACTACCAGACGCGGCTCGAAGCCACACGGACACTCGCCGGGCTGAGTACCGAACTGATCGACGGACTGGCCGGCGTGTACGCGTCGAGCGACGACCTCGAGGTGAAACTGCGATTGCGGGAGATCGTGGAACGCAGGTTCATGTGGGACCACCTGCTGGGCCGCCACGGGTTTCTGGGGATCCAGATGTCGAGACCACTGCCCACCGCGGACCTCGGCGCACTATTGGCCCCAGGCGCGGAAGCGGTCCTAGTCACCAGGATCCTACCAGGCCAAGCCGCTGAGATGGCTGGCGTGCGAACGAAAGACCTGATATTCGAGTTGAATGGGGAACCGATTGCGGCCAGCCTTGATCTGCAAGGATTTGGCCAACAAATATCCTCTGCCGGCGCCGGGGGAGTCGTTCGGCTGAGTATCCTACGCGGCAAACAGCGACTCGATCTGGAAGTGCAGCTCCGTCACCGCGTTCGTGAGCACTATTGGTCCCCACCATACCGGGATCAACCCCAGCCCTACTGGGATCGACTGGTGGCGGCAGCGCGGGGATTTGAGCGCTATTGGCGAGTGCATTTCCTCGCCCCCTGCGGCGAAACTTCCGCCTCCGAACCGCGGGGCCGCGAGTAGACTTAGCCTTGACCCAAAGGACAACTGCCGCCGGGCCCCCAGTCGCACACCTTCCACCCCCACCCGCTGGTGATTCAGTCAAACACTCCGGTTCGTCCTCGGGTCGAGCTTGGGTTTCCGGATTGGCGGTCAGTTACCTCTTGCTGGCCCTGGCGGTTCTGGCCGCCCACGGGTGGTCCTTGGGCGACAAGTTGTTTCTGGACGACCATTGGCACGTTCGGCAGCTACGCGAAGCTGGGTGGCAACCCGCCGACCTGCTGGATTCGACAACCTTGGTTCCAGCCCGGTTCATGGATATGTGGTGGCAGGAGAAACCGATCGAGTGGCACTACGCGCGTCCCCTGTCTGTTCTTCTGATGAAAGTCGTCTTCCACCTTTCGGGCCACAGCGTGGTCGCCCAGCATGCCGTTAGTTTGCTCCTACACTGGATATGTGCGTGCATGGTTCGTTCTCTATGTCTGAGTTTGACGCGATGCCGGCCCTGGGCTCTCGTGGGCGGCCTGCTCTTCGTGGTCTATTCGCACAGCGTCTTCGCCGTCGCCTGGCTCGCCGCTCAGAACACGGTCCTGCAAACCACGTTAACCCTGGGGGCCTTGCTTTGCTACCTCCGAGCTTCAGGCCTGCGCCTCGGGCCACCAGGCGTGGATCGGTCGTCGCTGGCGACCCCCATCTTCAACTGGTCGATGTTTCTGTGTTCTGCGATTCTCTTGGTGCTGGGCATGCTGTCGCGCGAAAACGCTGTCGTGTTTCCCGTGATCGCCCTGGCTATGGATCTTTCGTTCGGGGGCTTCCGGCACGCCAAACGGAGGTGGGCGGCTCATCTAGTCTTCGGTCTTCTCGCACTTCTGTATACGTGTTGGCGACTCCTAATCTTCCACCACCCAATGCCTGACGTGTATTTCCGTCGTCCCGATGGCCTGGAGTACATAGCGTGGTGTCTCGCCAAACTCATGCACTACCTGACATCGTCCGTTTGGCTGTCGCCCATGACCATAGGCCCCACCGGTCGGTTCAACCCGTGGGTGGAGGCGCTGGGCGACTGCGTGCTGATGCTCTCGATCCTCTTCGTCTTGGGAACAGGCTACGTTTTGGCTTGCAGAAAAGTGCGGGGGTTCTGGATTTGGCCGCTGTGGATCCTGCTATCTGTGTTGCCCGTCGTGCCGGTATTGGCCACGCCGCACTCGGGATACATGTCCGGTGTGGGATTTGCCGTCGCCCTGGTTCTGCGGCCCGGCCTGGGTCGCCACATTCGACCACGGTGGATCGGCCGATGCTGCTGCGTGGTAACGATCTGGTTCCTGGTAGCCACGACGACCTATATGCCTATCTATCGAACACTGTGGAATGGAGTTCGCGCGGGGGAAGAACTAACGATCGCCCAGATCCTCCGTTCACCTCCGCCCCAGGAAACGACGGATGTGTTCTTCATAAATGTTCCTTTTGTCAATATCTACGCTCAGGTACAATTGGCCGACGCCTGGAACGGAGAGCGGCCTCCTGTTCGGTGTCATACATTGGTGTTCTCGCCGACACTTCTAGCGATGGATCAACCCTGCACGGTCGAGCAATTGGATGAATATCGGTTGGCTGTTTCCGTCCGAGGCCGACCCTACTTCTCCGGACTGCTGGGGAGATTCCTGGTTGATGGCATGCGCGACTCGGGTCGCTTCACGGCGGGCCAACAATTCTGCGGCGAACTCTTCGATATTGAAGTGGTTAGGGTTGATGCTCAGGGAGTTCAAGAGCTGGTCTTCACGTTCCGTGAACCCTTGGCCAGCAGCCAATACACATTCTACGTCAGCACACAGACCTCCGCGGCAGCCCGACTAAACTTGTGGGGCCCTGGCGAAAGGGTGAAGCACATTGCGCCCCAGCCCCGCGCAGTCACCTTGGCTGAGGTCAACCAGGCGGTGGAGGCGACGGGGGCTGGTCGCGCTGACGCAGCTATGACGCTATTCGCTGCGACGCAAGGCGACGATCTTCAACTTCGAGAGCGGGCGGGGCGGGCACTACTTCCGATCGCCCGCCACTTGGCCGCCGCGACCGCCAACCCTATTGCCGATCAGCTCACCTCCAATGTGATACCGGAGATCAATTGGAGTTTGATTGAAGCCTGGTGGTTGCAGTCCATCGACGACCGGACCATCGTCGACCTGTGGGTGGGCCGTGACCAGCTGCGGGATCTTCGCGACTCGCGTGACCAGGTAAGCGCCATGCGCAGGCGCACCGCCACCATCATTCGGACCGATCTCTACCTCTCGGGACCGCCTTTTCCGGGGCCCCAATAATGGGTGGCCAGCATTGCTGCCTGTCGAAAAAGCATGTGGAGCAGACTTTCCAGTCCGTCAGACGTGCGTTGCGTCGGCCTGATGGCCGACTGGAAAGTCGGTCCCACAGTCAGGCGTGGCTGGCGTGGTTGACGACTGTTTCTCGGCGGTTATACCCTTGCCAGCCAGGTG